>JANQIJ010000387.1 GCA_028282185.1 Rhodospirillales bacterium | reverse complement strand
CCGGTATAGCGATTGATGAATTCGGCCGGATTAGCGCCGAACTGGCCCGAGAACCCCAGCCACACGAGCCAGAGCAGCGGCCCCAGCGACAGCGCATGGACGATGGGTTTGTAGACCCAGGTAAGGCGGGTTTCCTTGGTCATGGCAAAGCTGTTTCCATCTGGCCTGCGGGCGCCAGTGGGCCGGGCGATGACCGCCGACCCCGCCTTCAGCGCCTTAATAGAATTTTTTCAAATCCATCCCGGCATAAAGCTCCGCCACTTCATCCTCATAACCGTTGAACATCAATGTCGGCTGGCGGATCGGCAGACCGAAGACGTTGGTGTTGCCGATGACCTTTTCCGTCGCCTGGCTCCAGCGCGGGTGGTTCACCGTTGGATTGACGTTGGAATAGAAACCGTATTCGCGTCCATTCGCAACGGACCAGGAGGTCGGCGGCTCTTTCTCCTGGAACCGCATCAGGACGATCGACTTGATCGACTTGAAACCGTACTTCCATGGCACAATCAGGCGGATCGGCGCGCCGTTCTGGTTGGGCATCACTTCGCCATGAAGGCCAACGCCGAGCAAAGACAGGGGATGCATGGCTTCATCCATGCGCAGGCCTTCCTTATAGGGCCATTCCAAGGTCGGCCGGCGTTGGCCCGACATCTGGTCCGGATCGAACAAGGTTTCAAAATAGACGTACTTGGCCCGCGATGTGGGACCCAGGCGATTGATCACCTTGGTCAGCGGCACGCCCAACCAGGGAATGACCATGGACCAAGCCTCGACGCATCGGAACCGATAAACCCGATCCTCGATGTCTTCGGCCTTGATCAAATCGTCGATATCGTAGGTGCCCGGCCGCTCGACCGCGCCTTCGACCTTGATCGTCCAGGGCGTGGTCTTGAAGTCCTTTGAATTCTTCACCGGATCGCCCTTGCCGGTGCCGAACTCATAGAAATTGTTGTAGGTGGTGACCAGTTCGTAATCCGTCGGGTTCGCGCCAAGGGTCTTGGCGTTGTATTTCGGATGGGGCGTGCCGGAAAGCGCCTTGCCCTGATCCGGCCGGAACCCGGCCGCCGCACTGCCCGCCATCCAATGAGGCATGGTCGCGACCAGTCCGCCGAAGCCCAAGGCCTTGAGGACGGCGCGGCGATCGTCGAACACGGAGCGGGGCGTGATTTCCGACGACGGGATATCCGACGCCTTGCGCTGTTTGATGATCATGGGCTCGTTCCTTTCCCCCGTCGGGGTCAAATGGGCTGGTCGTTACTTGGAGCAGACCGCCCGCGGGTAGCCTTTCCAACGTCAACCTGTGGCGACTGTACTGGCTGGGCAATGCGGCGAACAAGTGGCAGGCCCCTCACATGTTCGCGAGAATGCTAATATTCGCCGCCGTTGGCCGCCCGCCGACGATTGGTTTAGCCGTGGACTCGCGGCCGGGAATCGTTTGCATCTTCCCTTGGCGGGGAAAACCGGTGTAGGAGAAGCGCCATGCGCACGCTCTATCACCTTTGGATATCTCCTCATTGCCGCAAAGCACGGATCGTCCTGGGCGAAAAGAAGCTCGAACACGAACTGCGCATCGAAAACGTCTGGGAACGGCGGAACGACTTCCTTGCCCTCAACCCGGCGGGGACGGTGCCGGTGCTGATCGAAATCGACGGGACGGCGATTTCCGGCTCGGATGTGATTGCCGAATTCCTCGACGAGGTGCATGAAGAGCCGCCCCTGTTCGGCCGGACGCCGGTGATTCGCGCCGAGGTCCGGCGCCTGGCCAATTGGTTCGACGAGAAGTTCAACCACGAGGTCACGGAAAACCTGGTCGGCGAGAAGCTGGTCAAACGCTTCCTCGGCCGGGGCGAACCGTCGGGCGCCAAGATTCGCGCCGGCCACGGCAACATCCATCATCACATGGCCTATGTCGACTTCCTGGTCGAGCGCCGCCGCTGGCTTGCGGGGGACGATTTCTCCCTGGCAGATACC
>JANQIJ010000365.1 GCA_028282185.1 Rhodospirillales bacterium | reverse complement strand
ATCACCGCCCAGCGGACCAGCGCCATCGCCTGCCAATAAGCGACGGCGTCGCGATCGACGGCCTGGCCCGCCGTTTCCTCGTAGCCGGCGAGGAAGGCGCCCGCCGGGCCCAGGCCGCCGGCACCTTGATCCCAGCGGCCGAACCGCCAGCATTTGGCAAGGAACCAGCCGATGTCCTCCATCGGGTCCGACCAGCCGGCGAATTCCCAATCCAGGGTCGCGGTCAGGCGACCGTCGGCGATCATCAGGTTACCGGTCCGATAATCGCGGTGGCACAGCACGATATCCTCCGGCGGCGGGGAAAGGCGCGCGAGCCAGGCAAGGCCCCATTCGACGACCGGATGGGGGTCCGGCAAGGCGTCGAGATAGGACCGGTAGGTGGCGACGGCCTCGCCGGCCGGATCGGCGGGCGGCGGCCCGAGAAACCCGAGATCGGCCTGGGGCGGTCGGATGCCGTGCAGCCGCGCCAGGTTGGCGCCGAGCGCCCGGACCAAGTCCGCGTCGGGCGGCGCCTTGACCAAGCGGTTGCCCCGGGCCTCGCCGGCGACCCGATGCATCAGGAAGAACGGCCCGCCCAGGACGGCTGGCTCCTGACAGAGTACGCAGGGCGTCGGCACGGTCACGCCGGCCGCATGGGCGGCCTTCAACAGGGCGAATTCCTCGGCCCGGCCATGGCTTGTTTCGACGCTTGAGGCAGCGTCCCGGCGCAGTACCAGATCGTGGCGCCCGGGCCAGTCGCCGCCGGCGACGTCGATCAGAAGCCGGTGGTTTTCCTGGATCGCGCCGCCGGAAAGCCGGGAAGTTTCAATGATCCGGACGGCCCCGCCGGCGCGTGCGGTCAGCCAATGGGCGACCCGGGCCTGTTCGCCGTCGCTCAGCCCCATGACCAGTAGTCGAGGCCTTGGTCACGGAACATGTTGGCGATGACCATCTTGTGGACCTCCGAGGCACCATCGACCAGACGGGCCTGGCGGGCATAGCGGTAGATCCATTCCAGGACCGTATCCTTGGAATAGCCCCGGGCGCCGCAAAGTTGAATCGCCGTATCGACGCAGGTTTGCAGGGTGTCGGCGACCTGCACCTTGGCGGCCGAGACCTCGGCCCGGGCGCGGTCGCCCCGGTCCAGGGTCCAGGCGGCCTGTATGGTCAGCAGGCGGCCGATCTGGATTTGCTTGGCGGCCTCGCCGAGCGACAGCTGCACGCTCTCCCGTTCGGCCAGGCGGGTGCCGAAGGCCTCGCGTTCGGAAATATATCCGTCGGCGATCTCCAGGCAGCGCTTAGCCAGGCCCAGCCAGCGCATGCAATGGGTCAGCCGCGCCGTGCCCAATCTGATTTGCACGCATTTCATGCCTTCGCCGACGCCCATCAGCCGGTTTTCGTCGGGGATTTCCAGGCCGTCGAACTTCAGTTCACAATGGCCGCCATGTTCTTCCGGCCCCATGATCGGGATGCGGCGGACGATCTCCCAACCGGGGTCGTCCTTATGGAACAGGAAGGCCGTCAGGTTGCGCCGGGCGTCGTCGGACGTCCGCGCCAGAAGAATGAAATGAGATGCCACGCCGGCCCCGGTGATGAACCATTTATGGCCGTGGACGATCCAGTTGTCGCCTTTCTTGACCGCCCGAGTGCGCATCATTCCGGCCGGGTCCGATCCGGCGCCGGGGGCGGGTTCGGTCATGACAATGGACGACCGGACCCGCCCGTCGATGATCGGCTGCAGCCATTTTTCCTTTTGTTCCGGCGTGGCGACGCGGTTCAGGACGTACATGTTGCCGTCGTCGGGCGCGGCGGCGTTGAAGGTCACGGGGCCGAAGATCGAGCGGTTCATCTCTTCGTAGCAGACGGCCATGCCCACGGTGTCGAAGCCGCGCCCGCCGCGTTCGACGGGCATGGACAAGGCCCATAAGCCCTCGGCCCGGGCCTTGGCGCGCATCCCGGCCAACAGGTCCTCGGCGATGTTCTCATGATCGTCGAAGGACGCGGGATCGTCCTCCAGCGGGATCAAATGGGTCGCGACAAAATCGCGAATCCGCCGACGGGTGTCGTCCACTTCCGGGGTCAGGGTGAAGTCCATGGCCGATGCCTCGTTGCTCGCTGATGCCCTATAGCGTGTTGACCAGATGGCCGCCGTCGACGGCGATGATTTCGCCGGTCATATAGGCCGATGCGTCCGACGCCAGCAAGATCAACGCGCCGGCGAGATCGTCGGGCGTGCCGAAGCGGCGCTGCGGAATGCGCTGCGTCAGGGCCGCGCCCCGCTCACTCCTGAGGAATGCTCGGTTCAGGTCGGTTTCGATGTAGCCCGGCGCGATGGCGTTGACGCGGATGTCATGGCGCGCCCATTCCAGGGCCAAGGCCTTGGTCATCTGCACCAAACCGGCCTTGGAAACCGCGTAGGGCAGGACCGCCGAGGATTGGCGCAGGCCCATGATCGACGCGATATTGACGATCGTGCCGGGCCGGCCGGCTTCGACCCGGCGGCGGCCGAAATCCCGCGCGACGGTCCAGGCACCCTTCAGGTTGGTGTTCATCACCCGGTCCCAGGTCGCCGGGTCCGTGTCGAGCGCCCGGTCGGTCGAGGCGACCCCGGCGTTGTTGACCAGTATGTCGATCGGCCCGATAGCGGTTTCGGCGCCGTCGAGGGCGACCGCGACCGAGGCCTCGTCGGTCACGTCCATGGCGAAGGCCTGGGCCCCCCCACCCGCGTCATCGACCGCGCGCACGGTTTCCGCCAGGGCTTCGGTCCGCCGGGCGCAGCAGGCCACGGCCGCGCCATGGGCCGCCAATATCCGGGCGAAATGCCGGCCCAGGCCCGAAGACGCGCCGGTGACCAGGGCCCGCCGGCCAGCCAGCGCATCGGCGGCGAACGGCGTCTTCATGCGTCCTCCCGTGCCCGGTCGCGGAGTAGGAATTTCTGGATCTTGCCCGTCGAGGTCTTGGGCAGCGGCCCGAAGACCACATGCCGCGGGCATTTGTAATGGGCCAGGTTGTCGCGGCAGTAGGCGATGATCGCATCGCCATCGATCCGGCCCCCGGCGCCGTCCTTCAGGGTGACGAAGGCGCAGGGCGTCTCGCCCCATTTGTCGTCCGGCTTGGCGACGACCGCGGCCTCCAGGACGTCCGGATGGCGATAGAGGCATTCCTCGACCTCGAGCGAGGAAACGTTCTCGCCGCCGGAAATGATCACGTCCTTCGACCGGTCCTTGACCTCGACATAACCGTCCGGATGCAGCACCGCCAGGTCGCCGGTATGGAACCAGCCGCCCCGAAAGGCGTCTTGCGTCGCCCCCGGGTTCTTCAAATAACCCTTCATGATGGTATTGCCGCGCAGCATGATCTCGCCGATGGTCGCACCGTCGGCGGGCACGGGTTCCATGGTTGTCGGATCCATCACCGTCTGGTCGAAAACGGAGGGATAGCGGACGCCGGCGCGGCTCATGCGTTGCGCCCGGGCGGCCGGGGCCAGATCGTCCCAGTCGTCCTGCCAGGCGCAGAAGGTCGACGGCCCGTAGGATTCCGTCAGACCGTAAAGATGGGTCACGCGGAACCCCATGGCTTCCATGCCTTCGATCACGGCAGAGGGCGGCGCCGCGCCGCCGGTGAAGATCTCGACCTGTTGCGGAAAGGCGACCTTCACCGTGTCGGGGGCGTGAATCAGCATGTTGAGGACGATGGGCGCGCCGCACATATGGGTCACGCCGTGATCGCGGATCATCGGAAAGATCAGCGCCGGATCGATCCGCCGCAGGCAGACATGGGTGCCGGCCACGGCGGTCACCGACCAGGGATAGCTCCAGCCGTTGCAATGGAACATGGGCAAGGTCCAAAGGTATTTGGAATGCCGGTCCAGGCGCGAGACCAGGGCGCCGCCCATGGCCGTCGCATAGGCGCCCCGGTGATGGTAGACGACGCCCTTGGGGTTGCCCGTGGTGCCGGACGTGTAATTCAGGCTGATCGCCTGCCATTCGTCTTCCGGCGGGCGCAGGGGGAAATCCGCGTCGCCGGTGTCGAGGAAGGCTTCGTAATCGATGTCGCCCAACAACGGTTCGGCGGCGGCCGGGTCCAGTTCCGGATCGTCGATATCGACGATCGGCAGCTTGCGGTCGATCTGGGCCAGGGCGTCCCGGATCACCGGAGCGAATTCCCGGTCGGCGATCAGCAACTTGCTTTCCGCATGGTCGAGAATGAAGGCGATGGCGCGGGCGTCCAGCCGCGTGTTGAGCGCGTTCAGGACGGCGCCCGCAAGCGGCACGCCGAAATGCGCCTCCAGCAATTCCGGTGTGTTCGCCGCCATCACTGAAACCGCGTCGCCCGGGCCGACGCCACGCCGGGCGAGCGCCCCCGCCAGGCGCCGGCAGCGCGCCATCATCTGGCCATAGGTGATACGCCGCGCGCCGTGAATCGCGGCAACGCGGTCGGGATAGACCTGGGCCGCCCAACCGAGAAACGCTAACGGCGTCTGTGGCTGAAAGTTGGCCGGATTGCGGTCCAGATTCCGTTGAAAGATGTTATCCGACACGGAGCGCCTGCGTCGCTGGCTGAAAAGTCATCACGGCCAACAAATAACATCCGCCGGCAAGGCTGGCAAAACATCGGCTGGCGCAAGGCACGACCGGATATCTCCACTGTCATCTCTTGGGTTCGATCGACGGGTTGATTAAGGGACCGGCCGGGGAGACCGGTCGGATCATTCTAATGGACGGCTTGCGCACGGGCGCGGAAAAGTCCGTCCATTTCCACGACCCGCAGGTAAAGCTGATGACTTTGCCGCAGCAGGTCGCGTAGCCGGTTGGGCAGACGGGTATCGCGATGGGCCTGAACGTCCAGGCAACAATCCGCCAGTTCGAAAGGATCGACATCGTCAAGCGCGGTGGTTCGGTCCAAAACCTCGCCGGATCCGATGGCGCGGGCCATCATCAACCACGCCAACGCGGCGCCGAGGCGCGCGGTAATTCGCATTTCCTGATTGATCATGAACAGCCGATCATTGGCCGCGAGGCCGCGCGTTGGGCGGCTGTTGGGGCCGCTGGTCAGGTAGTCTTCCGATTCCAGCAAAAGGAAGCAGACCTCGTCGTAGGTCTGTTCCACGCGCTGTCGCATGGCTCTGTCCAGCGGGGCGTCTTGTTTGTTGTTGTCGACGGGCGCTTCCATGAGCGAAACAGTCTATCACATAACCCCATAAAGTCCGCATGGTTATGCCCGGCGCCAAAGACTCCTGACAAACCAGGGGGTTGTGACCGGTGTGACCCGCCTGCCCGCCGAACGGTGATCGGCCAAGATAAAAAGAATCGGTTTTCTCCCCCCGGGTCTGCGGGTATTGATGCGGGGTCCCTTTCGGCGGCAGCCCAGCGCGCAGCGAGTCCAGGCGAGGCCAATCCCCGTGGAACTTTGGATTCCCATCACCATAACGGCAGCGTTCATGCAGAACGCCCGTTCGGCCATTCAGAAGCACTTGAAAGGGCGGTTGACGACCCTGGGTGCGGCCTATGTGCGGTTTCTCTACGCCTTGCCCTTCGCCCTGGCCTATCTCGCGGTTCTGCATTACGGGGCGGGCATGCCGCTGCCGCAACCGAACCCGACCTTCCTGATGTATGTCCTGCTGGGCGGGCTGACGCAGGTCCTGTTCACGGTGGTGTTGCTCTACCTGTTTCAGTTTCGCAACTTCGCCGTTGGCACGACCTTTTCCAAGACCGAGGTCTTTCAGGTCGCGATCTTGGGATTCCTGATCCTCGGCGATGAAGTGACCCTGACCGCAGCCGTTGCCATCGGCCTCGCCAGCCTTGGCGTGATTGTGCTGTCCGCCGGACAGTCCAAGGTGTCGCTGGCCGCGCTGGTCACCGGCGTCAGCGAAAAAGCGACCCTGATCGGTTTGCTCTGCGGCGCGTTTCTCGGTGCGTCGGTGGTGTTCTTCAGGGGGGCGACCCTGGCCTTGGAATGGGACAATCTGATGATGACGGCGGCCTATACCCTGACTGTCGCCTTGATCCTGCAGACAGTGATGATGGGCGCCTACCTGCTGTGGAAAGAAGCCGCAA
>JANQIJ010000339.1 GCA_028282185.1 Rhodospirillales bacterium | reverse complement strand
CGTCACCTGATCGTCGCTGAGCGGGCCGTTTAAGCGCTCGATCCGGTCGATCCGGCGATCGACCCATTTGTCGATATGGTCCGCGGGCGTTTCCGACGCGGCCTCGGCCCGGCGCAGGGCCAGATTCTCGTCCATTCGGTTTTCTAAATAGGCGCGCTTTTCCGGCGTCGTGTGGCCGGCCAGGATTTCCGCGATGAAGGGTGCGGCGCCTTCGACCGTTGCATCGACCAAGGCGCGGAATTTGGCGAAGGCGCCGGTCAGTTGCGGGCGGGTCCACCCGCCGGTTTCGGCGATCTCGGCCTGGGCGATGAAGAAGGCCGCGTATTGCGGCAGCATCTCCCGGCGGTGCCAGGCAATCAGCGCCGCCGATTGGGCCTCCAATTGGATTTCCTGTTCGGCCGAGAGGTCCAGGTACTCTTCGGCCCGGCCCTCCAGCATGTCGTCGGCGAAGGAATAGGCGATTTCCAGGCTGCTGCAGGCAGCGAGCGTCAGCACGGTGGCGACGGCAAGGCCGGCGCGTGCGGGTGCGCGCAAGTGAATGGAGGGACGTTTGCTGAAGATCGCCATCGCCGCACAGTCCGTTGGATCCTGCCGGTTGACCGGACTAGGCCTAGGTAAGGGACTTGGCGGGGCTTTTCAAGGACAGGGCGGGCGGTGGCGAGGCGGTGTTATCGAGGGCGCGGCGAGCGGCCAACGTCGGGTCCCAATCTTTTGTCCGGCTGGGCGTCGACGCGATGGCCGGGGCCGCGAGGACTCAAACGTAGACTTCGTTTTCGACGCAACGCATGGCGCTGGCGAAATCGAAGCTGGGATCGGCGGTCTCTTGGGCGGCGTTGTCCGAGGCAAAGACCACGGTCACGGCCATGCCCGTGGCGACCGCATTATCAATGAGGTCGCGGATATCGTTGGCGCGGTCTTTCGAATATTCCAATACGTTCGATTTGCGGGTCATTTGCTGCCTCCTTGAAGACGGGCGCGGATTCGCTGTGGGCGCCTGGGCGCTTCTTGATCGTTTCCGGGGTCAATCAACCGCGGGGCACATAGATTTCGGGCTCATACCACCGCTTCTGATGGTGGATGCGGCCGAGCAATTCGCGAATTCCTTTGATCTTTTCGCGGGCTTGCTGCGCGACGTCACAGTTCTTTTCCTGTGGCCGGGGGGCTTCCCAATCGATCGCGTTCGGCGCCAGCTGTTGGGTCCGCGCCGTGAGGCAATCTTCGATCAGCGCGATGTCCTCGAGGCCCAATTCGAACTTGGTCTGATACTTCGGCATTGTCTCCTCCTGATCGATGCAGTTGGCTGCAAAAACTTCGGGTCGGCCTGACTCTCAGCGTTGCGGACTGAGATAAACCAAGGCGTCCGTTACTCCCTCTGCATACGCCAAGAAGCCGGGTGATTCATCAATTTTTGTGTTAATGTGTATATTGTGTTATTTACATTTCTTTATTTAGTAAAAATGTAAATAATATAATCGAAAGTAAGGTGATCGGTTAAAGCCATGAAAGTCAAAAAAATGTTCGTCGGCCCGAGGCTTCGCCGGCTGCGCAAGGGCCATGATCAGACCCAGGCCGACATGGCGAGGGCGCTTGGGGTCAGCACGACTTATGTCAACCTGTTGGAAAACAACCAGCGTAGCCTGTCGGTCAGCGTGCTGATGGCGTTGAACGACGTCTACGGTATCGACTGGCGGGAGTTCGTCGGCGATGAGGAGGCGGACCTGCTGGCCGACCTGCGCAACGCCGCCCGCGATCCGGTTTTTCCCGAGCCCCAGCCCGATTTGCAGGAATTGCGCGCAGCCATCGACCACGCGCCGCTGTTGGTCCGGAACTTTCTCCATCTTTACCGAAGTCACCGCGAAACCACCGAACGCCTCATGCGCCTGGGTCACGAACGCATGCCGGACGACCTGCTGACCACCTCGCCGGAAATGATCATTCACGATTTCTTTCGCGACAACAGGAACTACTTCGACACGCTGGAGCGGGCGGCGGAAGCGCTGCGCGCGGACGACCCTTGTTCGCCGGACGAGGTCTACGGGTTTTTGAAGAACCGCCTTGGCGACAAGCACGGCATCGAAGTGCGAATCGCTTCCGTCGAGGAAATGGAGCGCTCGCTCAGAACCTACGACAAGGCTGAAGGTGTCATTCGGCTCTCGGAAGCCCTCGACCATCCCAACCGCGCCTTCCAATTGGCCCATGTGCTCTGCCTTGTCGAATTCGACGACCAGTTAACGCGGCTCACCAGCAACAGCGGCGTTCGGTCCGAAGTCGGCATCGCCCGCTGTCACGTGGAATTGGCGAACTATTTTGCCGCCGCGTTCCTGATGCCCTATGCCGATTTCTTTGAGGCTGCGGAAAACAACGGCTATGACGTCGACCGTCTGGCCGCGGCCTTCGGGGTATCGTTCGAGCAGGTATGCCATCGCCTGACCACGCTTCAACGCGACGGCGCGCGCGGCGTCCCGTTCTTCCTGATCCGTGTCGACAAGGCCGGCAACGTGACCAAGCGGTTCAATGCGACGAACATCCGCATCGCCGATTACGGCGGACCTTGTCCCGTCTGGAAAATCCACACCGCGTTTTCGACGCCCGGCGTGATCATTCCCCAATTCGTCGAGTTGCCGGACGGCGAGCGGTTTTTCACCATCAACCGGACGACCGAGCGGCCGTCGTTCAGCCGCGACTCGCAGGACCGACGCGTCGCCCTGTCCCTCGGGTGCGATCTTGCCCACGTCCCGCGGATCGCCTATGCACAGGCCTTCAATTTGAAGGATGCGTCGCTTTTCAGCCCCATCGGCATCAACTGTCATACTTGTCCGCGCCAGGCCTGCTCGCAGCGCGCCCATCAGCCCCTATTCCTGGAACTGCCGATCGACCCGGCGCGGCGCGGCGACACGCGCTATGAGAGCTGATCGGGTGGACGCGCCTTGGGCACAAGTCCGGCGTTGGGTCGGGACCGCTACGCCGCCAGGTCGATCCACACGGGCGTATGATCCGACGCCTTTTCCTTGCCGCGCGGTGTCTTGTCGATGCCGGCCGCGTCAAGGCGGTCCGCCGCCTGGGGCGACAGCAACAGGTGGTCGATCCGAAGCCCGTTGTCCTTCTGCCAGGCTCCGGCCTTGTAGTCCCAGTAACTGAAATACTGACCTTGCGGATTGAGGGCGCGGAACGCCTCGGTCAGGCCCAGGTTCAACAACGCGCGGAACCGCGCCCGGCTTTCCGGGCGGCAGAGCGCGTCATCGGCGAACCGCTCCGGCGCGTAGACGTCGATGTCCGTCGGGCAGATGTTGTAGTCACCGGCCAGGACGAAGGCGTCTTCGCCCCGCAGCAGGGCCCGCGCATGAGCGACCAGCCGGTCCATCCAGGCGAGCTTATAGGTGAATTTCTCATGGTCCGAGCCGTCGTCGGTCCGCGTCGGGTTGCCGTTGGGCAGATAGATCGAGGCCACCCGGACCGGCCGTCCGCCCTCGCCGGAGGGCTCGACCACGGCTTCGATATAGCGCGCCTGTTCATCGCCTTCGTCGCCCGGCAATATGCTCATCTCGACCGTCATTTGATGCTTCGACAGGATCGCGACGCCGTTATAGGTCTTCTGCCCGACGACCGCGATATTGTAGCCCAGATCCTCGATCTCCATCCGGGGGAAGGCGTCTTCGACGCATTTCAATTCCTGCAGACAGGCCACGTCCGGCGCGAAATCGGCCAGCCATTCCTGTACCCGGGGCAGGCGCGCCTTGATTGAATTCACGTTCCAGGTGGCGATCTTCATGGCCGGTTCTCGGTCTTTGGCGGTCGAATGGCCTTAACGGAAAAGGCCCGGCTGAGGGCCGGGCCTGAATTTATCATGATTGGTCGCGGGCCGCGAAGATGCGCCCGGCTACACGCCGAACGACGATCCGCAGCCGCAGGTCACGTTGGCGTTCGGGTTGGACATCTGGAAGTAGGAGCCGATCAGATCCTGCTTGTAATCCAGTTCCGAGCCCTTCAGAAGCTCCAGCGAGGTCTCGTCGACGATGACCTTGATACCGTCCCGCTCGAACAGCAAATCGTCGTCGTTGACGGTTTCATCCAGTTCGAAGCCGTAGGAAAACCCGGAGCAGCCGCCGGCCGACACGGCGATGCGCAGCATCAGGTTGGGGTTGCCGTCCTGGTCGCGCAATTCACCGATGCGCGTGGCGGCGCTTTCCGAGATCAGAATGCTTTCTTCCGGGGCCAGTTGGGTGCCGTCGGGCATGGCGGGAACCTCCGTGAACTGTCGTGCGTAGGGTGAATCTAAGGCCAATCGCCGAAAATTCAAACAGCCGGGCCTATTTTTTCCGTTTTTTCGCCGCCGCCCTCTGCAGATCGGCCTCGAAATAGGCGAGGCCCGCCTGGGCGACCGCCATGTCCTGTTCCGGGACGCCGCCGGAGACGCCGATGCCGCCGACGACCCGGCTCCGCCGAACGACCGGGCGGCCGCCGCCGACGATGCAGAACCGTCCGCCCAGGGTCGTATGGATGCCGAAGGTCAGGTTTCCCGGGACCGAGGCCTCGTTGTATTCATGGGTGCCCTTCTTCGAGATTGCCGCGGTCATCGCCTTGTCATGGGCCAGCGTCACGCTCAGCACCTTGGCCCCGTCCATTCGTTCGAAGGCGATCAGATGGCCTGATTCGTCCGTCACGGCGATGCACATGGCCACGCCGATGGCATCGGCCTTGCGCGCCGCGCCGCGGATCAGGACCCGCGCCTCGGTCAGGGACAGTCGTTTGATTTGAAGCATGTCGCCCTCCGGATTGCCGGTTATAATGGGCGGCACCCCCGGATCAAGGCCTTTCGCGTCCCGTCGGCGCGGCGGGATCGGGGGAGGGCGCGCGCCGCGTTCGAGCGTGTGCCGCCAGCCATGTCGTCGTCAGGCCCAGGAGGTTTCCATCGACACCCACGCGCCCGAGCCAAGCCGATCCCTCGATGCCGCCGCGCCGCTGGCCGTTTATGCCTGCCGATCCGACGCGTCCCGCGGCCGCCTGCACCCGGAGCCGGAAAGCGCCACCCGCGGCTGTTTCCAGCGCGACCGTGACCGGATCATCCATTCCCTGGCGTTCCGCCGCCTGGCCTACAAGACCCAGGTCTTCGTCAACCATGAAGGCGACTTCTTCCGCACCCGCCTGACCCATTCCCTGGAAGTTTCGCAGATCGCCCGCTCGATCTGCCGCTATCTGCATTTGAACGAGGACCTGGGCGAGGCCCTGGCGCTGGCTCACGACCTGGGCCATCCGCCCTTCGGCCATGCCGGGGAGGACGCACTTAAGGACGTGATGGCGCCATACGGCGGGTTCGATCACAACGCCCAGTCGCTCCGCGTGGTGACCAAGCTTGAAACCCGCTATCCCGATTACGACGGTTTGAACCTGACCTGGGAGACCCTGGAGGGCGTGGTCAAGCATAACGGGCCGCTGATCCTGGCCGGCGATGCGGGGCGAGAGCTGCCCCGCGCCATCGCCGAATACCAGATGGTCCAGAACCTGGAGCTGGACACCTATGCCGGAGCCGAGGCCCAGGTCGCCGCCATTTCCGACGACATCGCCTATAACAACCACGACATCGACGACGGGCTCAGGGCCGGCCTGTTTACCATCGCCGATCTGACCGATGTGCCCATGGTCGGGCGGATCTTCCGGGACGCCCGCGAGGGCTATCCGGATCTGGACGATTCGCGGCTGATCCATGAGGCGGTGCGGCGGATGATCGGCGAAATGGTCACCGATGTGTTGAGCGAGACCGCCCGGCGCCTGGCCGAGGCCGCACCCGACAGCCCCGACGCGGTACGCCGCCTGGGCCAGCCGGTGGTCGGTTTTTCCGAGGGCATGCGCCAGGCCGACGCGGCGCTGAAGAAGTTCCTGTTCGACCATATGTATCGCCATTACAAGCTGAACCGCATGACGTCGAAGGCGCGGCGCGTGGTCCGCGACCTGTTTGGCCTGCTGATCAAGGAGCCCGAATGCCTGCCGACGGAATGGCGGGCGCGGGTCGGCGCCCCCGAGACCGAGGCCACCGCCGAACAACTCTGCGATTACATTGCCGGCATGACCGACCGCTACGCCGGCGAGGAACACCGCCGGTTGTTTGACCTTCATGCGCGAACGTCGTAAACGCCGGTTGAATGAGTATCCGTCACGCGCCCCGCGCTGAGTTTCAAGGAAACCGCTGATGGCCCGTCGGCCCGGCAAGGAGATACGCGTCTCGGCCTCGGACGCGCTGGAATTCGAACCGGAACCGGTGCGTCGCCGCCGCGTGCCGACGACGGTCTGGATGCTTTTGGCGCTGATCCTCATCACCGGCGCCGGGCTGGGCGGGTTCCTGTTCGGCGACCGCTTGGCCAGCCTGGGCACGGATGGGCCGCGCCAGGTCCCCGTCGTCCATGCGGAAACCGGGTCGATCAAGGTGCGCCCGATCAATCCGGGCGGCGCGGAAATTCCCTTTCGCGGCTACGACATCAACAAGCGCATGACCGGCGAGGGGGCGTCGACGCGGGTCGAGGCCCTGTTGCCGGCGCCGGAAAAACCCGAGCAGCCGCCGACGGCGCCCGCAGCCGCACCCGCACCCGCACCCGGTGAA
>JANQIJ010000311.1 GCA_028282185.1 Rhodospirillales bacterium | reverse complement strand
CGTCGCCGCTGTTCCAAGGACATCCGCCGGCCCGGGGCAAACGGGTCGCCGTGGTCACCACCACCGGCGGCGGCGCGGCCTCGGTCGCCGACCGCCTGGGCGCGCTGGGCGCGACACTGGCGCCGGCGCCGGCGGCGGTTCGGCAAGCGCTCCAGGATCATGGCTTGCACCTGGGACAGGGCCCGCTTGTCGATCTGACCATGGCCGGTACGCGGGAAGGGGTCTATGGCGCGGCGTTGGCGCAGCTGATGCAAGCGGATGAGGTCGATGCCGTGGTCGCTGTCGTCGGCTCGTCCGGGCAGTTCAAACCGGAACTGGCCGTCGCACCCATCGTCGAACACGGCCGCCGGGCACGGAAACCCATCGCCGCCTTCATCGCACCGCAGGCCGATGCGTCCCTGGCCCTTTTGCAGGCGGCGGGCATCGCCAATTTCCGCACACCCGAGGCCTGCGCCGACGCGGTCATGGCCTTCTTGGCCCGAACCGCGCCACGCCCTGCGATCGATACGGGCGAGACCGGCCGCGCCGGCGCCTTGCTGGCCGACGCGCCGGCGCCGGTTCTGAACGAACGCGAGGCGGCCCTGGTGTTTCGCGAGCTGGGTCTGCCCATCGCCGGCGCCCAGGTGGTCATGACGTCCGAAGAGCCTGTCGATCTGGCCTATCCCCTGGCGGCGAAGATTCTCGGCCGCGACATTCCGCACAAGACGGAACGTGGCCTGGTGCGCCTGGGCATTGAGACACCGGACCACCTGTGGTCCGAGGTTGAGGATTTGCTTGCGGCCGCGCCGGAAAACGAAGGCGTGCTGGTCCAGGAAATGGCATCGGGCGCGCTCGCCGAAGTCATCCTGGGCTATCGTCGTGACGCCGAGGCCGGACCCGTCGTCCTGGTCGGGCCCGGCGGCATTCTGGCGGAAGTCTTCGACGAGGCCGCCGTGCGCCTGGCGCCGGTGGACGCGGCCGAGGCCATGGAGATGATCCACGAGGTGCGCGGCCTGGCGCCGCTTCGGGGTTTTCGTGGCAAGCCGCCGGGCGATCTGGCGGCGCTGGCCGACGCCGTCGCGGCGCTGTCTCGCTTGGCGCTTGTCGGGGCTCCCGTGCTTGAAGCCGAAATAAACCCCTTGATGGTCCGGGGTGAGGGTCAAGGGGTCATTGCCGTCGACGCGCTCTTGCGCTTGGCCTCGGATTAGGGCCCCATGGCGGGACAGCGGCAGGGCGGAGAAAACGACATGACAAAGCGCGCGGTTCTGGTCATTTGCGACGGCCTGCGGGCCGACATGGTGACGCCCCAATGGACGCCGCACCTGTGGCGGCTGAAGGACCGCTGCCGGTTCTACGCCAACCATCGGGGGGTCTATCCGTCCACCACCCGGACCACGGCGGCGGCCATCGCCACCGGCTGCCATCCGGCGCGCAACGGCTTGGAAGGCAATTGCGTGGCGCTCGACCTGGGCCGTGGCCTTGAGGTTGTCAGCGTCGGCCCGGTCAAGTTCCGTGATCAGTTGGAGCAAGCCACCGGGCAAACCCTGAAGGTCCCCACCCTGGCCGAGCGCTTGAAGGGCGTGGGCGGCGTGGTCGTCTATTCCAACGTTTCCGCCGGCGCCGCCCTGTTCCATGATCCGGACGGCCACGGCCAGATCCGTCATCGCACCTTCGGCCAGGGGCCGGCTCGGGCGCCGCTCGACCCTCTGAGCATCGGCCACACGGCTGAGGGCGACACCCGAATGACCGACCGGTTCCTGGCCGACGTCCTGCCGACGATGGCGGAAGACGCCACGGGGCCGGCCTTCGCCGTGCTCTGGCAATGCGAGCCCGATCATACCCAGCACGGCGCGGTCCTCGGGTCGCCGGATCATCTGGCGGCCCTGGCCGCCGCCGATGCCAACGCGGGCCGGGTCGCCGACCGCATCGAAGACATGGACCCCGGCGGTGACAACATTCTTCTGATCATCGCCTCCGACCACGGTCACGAGACCGTCACCGAGACCGTGGACCTGGACGCGCTGTTGATCGAGGTGGGCCTGAAGGAGAGGGAGGGCAGCCACGACGTGGCGGTCGCCTCGCAAGGATTGTCGGCAACCATTTATCTGTCCGACGAGGCCGCGGATCGGGAGGGCGCGATTGTCGAGTTTCTCAAGACCCAGCCCAAATTGGGGGGTGTTGTCTCGGGCGCCGACCGGGCGCTGATTGGCATGCCGGTCGATGGCGGGCCACAAATTTGCGTCATGGGGGCGACGACGGAGGCGGCAAACGAGTTTGGCGTGGCGGGCGGGTCCGTCGCCTTACAGGGCAGTTTGAAGATCTCCATCGAAGACGGCTGCGGCCAGCATGGCGGGCTGGGACAATATGAACAGAACCCGTTCCTAATGGCCCGGGGCGCCGGGTTCATGCCAGGGACCGAGTGCGCCGATCCGACCTCGGCCGTGGACATCGCTCCCACGGTGCTTGACCACCTGGGCCAGCCGAACCAAGACATGGACGGCGCGTCGCTTCTATGACGGGCGAGCCCGAGCATTCCGGCGCGCCCCAGGATGACAACGAGGCGCCGGCAGCCGGTATGGGAGGCGGTAACCCTTGGGCCACGCGCTTGCCCCTGTTGGTCGCGACCCATGCGGTGGGGACGACGAACAGCATCGCCGTCCTGTCCATGGCGCCGGTGATCTCCGCCGCTTACGGATTGTCGGCGACCCAGTTCGGCCTGTTCGTGTCGTTCTACTACGGCGGCCAGGCCCTGTTCTCCGTGCCCGCCGGCGGGGTCACGGACAGGCTGGGCGTCGGCTGGGCAATTGGTTCTGGGGCATGCGGTGATGGCCTCGGCGGCGCTGGTGATCAGCGTCGCGCCGGATTACGCGGCCTGCCTGGCCGCGGCATTCCTCATGGGCATCGGCTATTCCCTGACCAATCCGTCCACGGCCAAGGGCGTTTTCGACTGGTTCCCGGCGCACCGCCGGGGGGCAGCCATGGGCATAAAGCAGGTTGGCGTGCCGATCGGCGGCCTGATCGGCGCTGGCTGTGGGATCCTTGCGGCCACCATGGACTGGCAGGGCATCATGGTCGCCGTCGCCGCGATGATCGGGCTGAACGGCCTGTTGTGTCTGACCCTGGTGCCGGTCAGCACCCGGGGGCAGGGCGCGCGGAAGAACATCGCCGACGTGGTTTCGGACAAGCGGGTTAACGCCTTTGCCATCGGTGGCGGGGTGGTCAACATGGGGCAGACGAATTTTTACGGGTTCCTGACCCTGTTTCTGGCCGAGGCCGCGCGCATGGGCCAGACCACGGTCAGCCTGGCCATGGCCGTGGCACAAACGGCCAGTTTCGTCGGCCGTTTGGTCTGGGGCGCGATTTCCGACAAGGCCTTCGGCGGCCGGCGCCTGATGACGATGACGGTGATCTGCGCCGCCGCCGTGGTCTTCCTTGCCCTGATGCCCCTGGTCGGCGGGGCCTGGCCTGGCGCGGCGGTCTATGTTCTCGGCTTCGGCCTGGCGCTCTGCCTGGGCTTTACCATTGCCTCCTTCGCCCCGGTCGCCCAGGCGATCCAGGTCGAGATGGTATCCCCCCATCTGGCCGGCTCGGCGATCGGCTACAACATGCTCTGGACCCATATCTGCGCCGCCCTGGCGCCGCTTGTCTTTGGCGCGGCGGCGGACCATCTGGGCGGGTTGGCCTATGGTTGGTGGGCGACGGCACTGGCCTCGGCCGCCGGTTTGGCGATCCTGATTGTTCTCGTTCGGATGCCCCGGCGCGGTTCGCCGAAGTCGAACGCATCAAGTTAGGTCTGAAAGGGCCGGGCGGTTCGCTGGGTCGTCGGCCATGGCGGCCAGGACCCATTTCTCCAGCGCATCGCCGCCGGCAATCGCGGGGCCGCCCGCGTCCGGGTGCCGCCCGGTCAGCAGCAGGTGGCCCAGGACCCCCATGGCATGGATATCCGCTCGCCCGTCGACGGCGGCGGGATCACCCGATCGTTGCTCGGGCGCGGCGAAGGGCGCCGTGCCCGGGTTCCTGATTGCCTGGAGGACCGGGGCGTCCGCCGACAGGGCCTGACCGAAATCGCAGAGCACCGCCTGTTCTTGGTCGTCGAGCAACAGGTTCTGCGGCTTGACGTCGCGATGGACGATGCCCGCCGCGTGCACGGCGTCAAGGGCCATGGCCAGGCCCGTCAGGATCGCCAGGGTCCGGTCCCGGGGTGTCGGCTGGGTTTCCGGCAAGGGAACGCGCTGTCCCCAGAGGTCGCGGGCCAGGTCTGATGGATACCAGGGCATGGCGAACCAGGGATCGGCATCGTCCGGGGAACTGGTGGCGATTACCGGCACGACGCCGGGATGATCGACGGTTCGGGTGAGCACCAATTCGCCCAGGAACAGCCCGCGCAGCCTGTCCTCGTGTCCGGCGTCGCCGCGTTTTGCCCGGCGCCTGGCCCGTTTCGGCTTTACGCGAAAGCGTTTCAAGGCGACGTCGCGACCCATTTGCAGGTCGCGGCAATGGAAGAGTTCCGTGTGTTCGCCGCCGTCCAGGCGGGCGAGGATTTCGAACCGGTCGGCCAGGTGCATTCCGCCCGCCGGGATCAGAGATGCACTGTCGTCATCTGAATCTGCCGGTCGTCGATCAAGTCGGCCGAGGCCTCGCGGAACTTGATGTAATGCGGCTGTTCGCGGTGGAAATCGAGCCAGCTTTCATCGGTGTAGACTTCATAGAAGTGGAACGTGTCGGGATCGTCCTTCGCGGTCATCACCCGGAACTCATGGCAATTGGGCTCGTCCCGGCGGGCGGCGATGGCGTTTTCCATGATGATCGGCATGAACTGGGCGCCTTTGCCGGGTTTGCATCTGATGGTGACGAAGATCGCGAATTTGCCGGCCATGTAATGTCCCTTCCTTCAGAAAAACGTCGCCGCAGCCAAATCTACGGGTGACAGATTGTGTACAATTTCCCAAGATGCGCGCCGCAAAACAAGAACCAAGCCGGTCCGGCGCGGCCGGGACGCCAAGGAAACATTCGACCATGACCGATACCGCCTGGACCAGCCAAGAAGGCACCGACCTGCCCGACGACATCTTGGAGAAGTTCCAGGTCCTGCACGAATTCGCCACGGCGGCGCGCGAGAACCTGGACAAGAACATTTTCGACTACGTGTTCGGCGGCGCGGAAAGCGAGACCACGGTCAAGCGCAACCGCCTGGCCATCGAAACCCAGGCCCTGCGCCCGCGGGTGATGCGCGACGTATCGAAGATGGATGCGGGGCAGAACTTGTTCGGCATGCGCCTGCGCCTGCCGGTCTGTCTGGCACCCATCGGATCGTTGCAGCAGATCGCCGACGGCGGCGGCGCCACGGCGGCCCGCGCCGCCGGCCGGTTCGGCTGCGCCCATATGCTGTCCAGCGTTTGCGAGCCCGGCATGCAGGCCGTGGCCGACGCCGCGCCCGATGCCTGCCGCATCTTTCAGCTTTATATTCGAGGCGACAAGGATTGGGTCGACGACAGGGTGCGCGAGGCCATCGATACGGGCTACAAGGCCTTTGCGATCACCATCGACCTGGACGCCTATTCCCGGCGGGAACGCGACATCGCCAAGCGCTTCGTCACCCACGGACGGCGGGCCGCGGTGGGCGAGGTCAACCAGGCCGAATTCAATTGGGACGACGTCGACCGGATCAAGAAGTTCTGCACCGTGCCGCTGATCCTGAAGGGCATTGCCACGGCGGAAGACGCCCGACTGGCCGTCGCGCACGGGGTCGAGGTGATCTACGTGTCGAACCACGGCGGCCGGCAATTGGATCATGGCCGCGGGGGTTTGGACATGCTGCCGGAAATCACCGACGCTGTCGGCGACCAGGCGAAGGTCTGGGTCGATGGCGGGTTCATGCGCGGCACCGACGTGGTCAAGGCCATGTGCCTGGGAGCCCATATGGTGGGCATGGGCCGAATGCAGGCTCTGGCCCTGGCCGCCGCCGGGGCCGACGGCTTGGTTCGCATGCTGGAAATCCTCGAGAAAGAAGTCCAGATCGCGCTGATGCTCTGCGGTGTCAACGGCTATGACGAACTGGGCCCGGAGTTCCTGATCAAGGATGCGCCAGCCTATCCGCCGCACCAGTTCTCCGCCTTTCCACTATTGGACGAAGGCTACTGATGGACGAAGGCTACTGAGCGGCGGTCTTCCGCAAACTCATGCGCCTGGCCGTTTCCACCGCGCCGATGACGCCTTCGGGGCTGGCGACGCCCCGGCCGGCGATGTCGTAGGCGGTTCCTTGGGCCGGGGTCGCAGGCCCCAACCTGGTCCTGGCGACCCCGGCCCAAGGACCCGCCTACGACATCGCCGGCCGGGGCGTAGCCAGCCCCGAAGGCGTCATCGGCGCGGTGGAAACGGCCAGGCGCATGAGTT
>JANQIJ010000304.1 GCA_028282185.1 Rhodospirillales bacterium | reverse complement strand
GTCGAGGGCGACCGCCTGCCGGTCGGCGAGTTGGACGGCTCGGAGAGTGCGCGCATTCTGGTGCTGAAGGAAGCGCTTGAGGCGGCCGGTTTCCGTTCCCGGGTGCTCGACGATATCCGCTCGGAAATCTGGCTCAAGGCCTGGGGTAACCTGAGCTTCAACCCGATCAGCGCGTTGACCCACGCAACCTTGGTGGACATTTGCCAGTTCCCGGACACCAGACTGTTGGCGCAGAAGATGATGGAAGAAGCCCAGACCGTGGCGGAAAAACTCGGCGTCACATTCCGCCACACCATCGAAAAGCGGATCAACGGCGCGGAAAACGTCGGTGCCCACAAGACCTCGATGCTGCAGGATGTGGAGGCGGGACGGTCGCTGGAGACCGAGGCCCTGATCGGCGCCGTGCTCGAACTGGCAAAGATCACCCAGATCGAATGCCCGCATACCTATGCGGTCTATTCCTGCGTCAAATTGTTGAACAAGATCATGGTCACGCGTCGGGCCGGCGTCGTCATTCAGGCGGCGGAATAGGCAGTTCGACCCGCGCCGGTCCTTGGGACGCGACCTTTCAGCCACCCGGCGGCGGGCCCTAAATCCATCGTATCGGCGCGGCCTGGCGGGTTGCCAGGGGTATCGCAGTGATCAGAGCCATCCTTCCGGGCGGCGCAGAGGTGGATTGCCGGGCTCGAAATCCCGTCATATATTAGATAAGTCAACAATCAAGATCGGTTTGTGATCGACTGACCCTTGGGATTGGCAAGGAGCGACGGGGAATGCCCGGTCCGCAACAGGCAAGCGTCGGAGGGTGCGGTTCCGCTGATGGCGAGGACGGCTTGCCCGTCCAATGCGCGGACTGCATGGCGCGTCATCTTGCCGTTTGCGCCGGTCTGACGCCCGATGTATTGACCGATCTGGCTGAACACCTGTCGCGACGCCGCTACAGCCCGGGGCAAACGCTGTTTCAAGAAGGCGATCCGGCGGAGCAAATTTTCACCGTCACCAACGGTGTCATCAAGCAGTACAAGCTGCTGGCCGACGGCCGATGCCAGGTCACCGGGTTTTACTTCGTCGGTGACCTGATCGGCATGCCGCAAGGCGCCGATTATCCCGTGACCGCGGAAGCCTTGAACGAGGTCTCGGTCTGTGCCTTTCCTCGGTCGCGCATGCAGGATCTGGTGAGCCAATATCCGGAACTGGCGCAGCGCGTGATACTGAAGTTCCAAAGCGAGGTCGGCCGCGGTCAGGAACAGATGTTGACCCTGGGCCGCTTGACGGCGGAAGAGCGGATCGCCGGTTTCTTGATCATGCTGATGGACAAGGCGCCGGACTGCGCCGATGAGGACGGCCGCCTGGCCCTGCAGATGAAACGCGGCGACATCGCCGACTATCTGGGCTTGACCGTGGAAACGGTCAGCCGCAGCTTCACCAAATTGCGCAAGGCCGGCCTGATCGAGACCGGGGCCGGTACCGACGTCGTGATCCCGTCTCGCGAGCGGCTGGAAGACCTGGCCGCCGGTGCTGAATGAGCCCCCGCCGTCGCATCGCCGCCGCGCTTTGCCTGGGTCTGGCGCTGGTCCTGATCCAGCCTCTTGCCGCCCAGGCGCAATCGGGCGGTGATCCGGAAACCTTGTTGGAAGAGGGCACGAAGCAAATCTTGCGCGCCTTCGAATTGTTTCTCATGACGATTCCGCAGTACCACGCGCCGGAAGTTCTGCCCAACGGCGACATCATCCTGCGACGCAAGAACCCGCCGGAAACGGCGCCGGACGGTAACAAGGACGGGGCGCCGCCGCCATCGACCGACGAAGGCGGCGACAAGACCAAGACCTGAAGCAGGGGGCCGCAACGGGCGGTGCCGCATCAGCACGGGTTTCAATCGGCGGCCGCGGCCATGTCCAGCAGGGTGCGCGCCGTTGATTCCGTCAAGTTGCCGCCGGTCAACGCCGCCACGGTCTTCAGCGAGGTATCGACCTTGCCCGCGAGGAACCCGGCGGCGGCGGTCACGCCGGCCGGTTCGCCCAGCATCTTGGCGCGCAGCAGGATCGTGCGGAAGGCCCGGGCGATGTCCGTTTCCGAAACCAGGACGATGTCGTCCAGGAAGGCCTGGAGGTGGCGGAACGGGTATTCCCCGGGCCGCCGGGCGCTGAGCCCGTCGGCGATGCTCTGCCAATGGTCGATTGCCACCGGTTCGCCCGCCCGGCGCGACAGATAGGCGGCGTTGGCGCCCTCGGGCTGGACGCCGACGATCCGGACCTTGGGGTTCAGCAGCTTGACCGCCGCGGCGATGCCCCCGGCGACACCCCCGGACGAGACCGGGACCAGAACCTGTTCCACGTCCGGCAGGTCGGACATGATCTCGTGGCCGATGGTGCCGTGCCCGGCGGTGAACGGCGGGTCTTCCCAGGTGTCGACGGCGGTCATGCCGCGCTCAATGGCCAGGCGTTCGACGGTCGGTTGGCGGGCCAGGGCGTCGGTGCCGCACAAATAGACCTCGGCGCCGTATTCTTCCGTCCCGGCGATCTTGTATGGGCTGGTCGCGTCGAGCATGACGACGGTGATCGGCGCGCCCAGCGTCTTTCCGGCGAAGGCGAAACCCTGGGCGAAATTGCCCGATGACGCCAGGACGACGCCGCGGGCGCGCTCCTCGGCGGTCAAATGGCGCATCCGGTTGAACACGGCGCGGATCTTGAAGGCGCCCGTGACCTGCAGGTTCTCGCATTTGAGATAGAGTTTCTCGCGATCCACTTCGGCGCTGTCACGGGCCAGCGGAAGCAGCGGCGTATGCCGGATCGCGTTCGGCAGATGGGCCTTGGCGTCGAGAATCTGCGCCAGGGTGACCAAGCGGTCGGGGCTGAAGGAAAGGTTGTCCTTGGGGGCCATTCGGCGCTGTCCGCGGCTATTCGATGACCAGGTTGAGGCTCAGGGCGTCGAGCCGGCCAAGCGCCAGAAGCAATTGATATGAAGCGATTTTCTCGTCATAGGAGGCGGTGGTGAAATTGATCTGGGCGTTGTTGACCTCGTTTTCGGCATCCAGCACGTTGATCACCGTTTCCTTACCCGCGGCGCGCAGCTTGCGCCGGCTGAGTGCCACTTCGGAAGCGATGTTGACCGCGTTTTCGAGCAGCAAGACCCGTTTGCGTGCCGTCAACAAGGCCTGCCAGGCAAGCCGCACCTGTTCTTCGACCTGGCGCGCGGCGACCTGAAGCTGGTTCTTGCTGGCCGCCGTGTCGAAGGCCGCTCGAAGCGTCCGGGCGCGGGTCGCGAAACCATTGAACAGGTCCCAGTTTGCGGAAAATCCCACGGTGTAATCGCGCCGCGTGCCCTCGACTCCGGCGTTGTCCTGCTCGAAATTGAACTCGCCCTCCAGATCGACGGTGGGGTAAAGATCGGCCTTGGCCTCGACCTGGCGTTCACGGCCCAGGTCGATGTTGGCGCCGGCCTCGCGCACCGCCGGGTTCTCAACCAGGGCGATGGCCAGGGCGCGGTCCAATTCACTTGGCACGGCGTCGATCGGCGGGCGCGGATCGTACATGTCTTCCGTGTTCGGCGGGAAGCCGAAAATCTGTTGATATCGCGACATGGCGTCGGCGACTTCGCCTTCGAAGCCGACGCGTCTTTCCTTGGCGACCTGGAGGCGCGATTTCGCTTGCAGCACGTCGACGGCAATGCCCGAGCCGCGACGGACTCGTTCGTCTTCCAGGTTCAGTTGGCGCTGAATTCGGCCTTCGCTTTCGATGGTGATGCCCAAGAGGCGCATCTGCCTGAGCACGGTGATATAGGCCTGGATGCCCTGGAACAGCGTGTTTTGCCGCGTGCCTTCCAGGCTGATCGCCGAGAGATCGCGGTTCAATTCGGCGATGCGAACGGCCGATTTCGTCGCATAGCCGTCGAAAATCGTCTGCGTCACGGTAAAGGTCGTGGTGTTCTTGTTGTCGACCAAGACGCCGCCGCCGGCCCGGGCCGAAGGGCTGTCGATGAATTCCCGGGCGGCCTCGCCGGCCATGCTGATCTGCGGCAGGCGCGCCGCCTTGGCGACATTGATGCCTTCGGCGCTGCTGTCCAGGGTGTTGCGCGCCGCCAGGATGTTCGGATGGTTGGTCAGGAGCCGCGCCAGTTCGATCTCAAGCGGCGCGGCCGTCGCCCCCCCCGCCGTCGTCAGCACGGCTGCCGTCAAGGCGACGCCAGCCAGTTTGAGGTTCAGCGGTGATCTGTTCAAATTGCCCATTGGCCTGCGTTCCTGCTGTTCTCCGACGATGGCGGGCTGTCCACGCCCGAATCTAAGCCGTGCTCAGGTCTCCGGTCAAACCCTGTCGGAATTCCCGAAACCTTCGCGTTTTATAGGAAATCCCGGTAAACGTCGGGTTAATCCGCGCCAAAGCCGCCGCCGCCCGGGGTCTCGATGACGAAGACGTCGCCGGCTTTGAGTTCACGCCGGTCCGTTCCGGTCAGATCTTCCTGGGCGCCGCTGCCGCCATGGAGCACGTAATTCCGACCGCAGTCGCCGTCGCCGCCGCCGTTC
>JANQIJ010000252.1 GCA_028282185.1 Rhodospirillales bacterium | reverse complement strand
CGCGGCCACGGCCGCAACCGGCATAGGACGCGCCAAGAGACGGCGTCAGGCACGCGGGAAGAAATCGGTCCTCATTTCGGCATCCCAGGTTTTGGCCGCTCGCGGTCCGTCGGACCAGGCATGCAGATTACCGCCTTACGGTCCGCGAGGGAACGGCCCGCGACGCCAAACCGGCCGGCAATTATTGCCCGGCCGAAGCGGCAGGAATTGCCGACCTATGACATCGGCGGGCAGGACGGTGAATCTTAAGGAATTGAAAACAATAAGTTTCCTCCCTGGCCCGTTTGTTGCGACGGGACCCGTGAGAAAGAGTGTGTGGCGAAGCCACATGCCTAAGGCAAATGGAGGCACTTTTGACGGCGATAGAACAGACCCTCAAACTCGCCCCGCAACGCAACGTTTCGGAGGTCGACCTGGTCGAGCACCTGGTTCAGATCCTCAATGGGTTGCAATTCGGGGAGAGCGTGCCGCTCGAGGCGACGAAAGCGGCTTTGCACTTGGCTTTACAAGCGGACAAACGGATCGCTGACCTGACGGCTCGGATCGCCGAGCTGGAAACCTTGGCGACCACCGACGAACTCACCGGTTTGCTGAACCGGCGCGGGTTCGACACGGCGTTTGAACGGGTCATGGAAGAAGCCAAACGACATGGAGAAACCGGCGTCCTGGTCTACATCGACCTGGACGGATTCAAGCCGGTGAACGACACCTTCGGCCATGCGGCCGGAGATGCGACCCTGCAAGCCGTCGCCCGGGTCATCGGGGAAAACGTGCGCACGCTGGATTTTGTCGCCCGCCTTGGCGGTGATGAATTCGCGGTTGTGCTGACCCGGACAAGTTGGACCGACGGCATCAACCGCGCCCTGTCCTTGGACCGCAAACTCAACGCGACCGTCGTCGACTGGCAGGGCCAGCCGATCCCGGTCGCCGCCAGCTTGGGGTACAAGTGTTTCGGGCCGGAAGACCGTTGCGACGCGCTTCTGCATGCGGCCGACGCCACCATGTATGTCCGCAAGGAAGCCGCCCGCGCCGCCGGTCGACGGGTTCCCGCCCCGGCCTGAATGCGTCTTTCGGCCGTCGAAGGCGGTCGTTGACGCTTGGCATGTAACTGGTTCCGTCGCGGACGCCTTCTCGTGGGTCAACAACGCGTGTCATTGCGCGTGTCATGGAAGGAGCCTTCGGCGTGGGAGCAGAACATCAACCGGTTTCGTATTTGGATCTATACTCGCAATCGTCCGGTGCGACCAGGGATCTGGTGCCCGTCGGCGGCCTACCCGCGGAATCGCCCGAATCCGACAAGACCGCGGAGGCCGAAGACAAGGCCGCCGCGCCGCCCAAACCGACGCGTTTCGCCAGAATGACCGGCGGCCTGTCGTTGCGCCACCTGACGCCTCGGCAAATGGCCGAGGTCAGTCTTGAGCTCTATGCCCGCGGCACGCTGGCTTATGACGAATACGAACTGATGGCGTTTCAACCGGAACTGCATCCCGACTATGACATCACCATCGGCGCCCTGACGGGCGAACCGGCCAATCCGGACCTGCCACGTGATTACGTCTCGCAATGGGAAGAGCGGCTGAACTTCGAACAGCGCCACTGCCCGCAAAACGCGGCCCGCCTGCGGACGACGGAACGCATCGTCCACTTGCTCAACAAGCTCGACAGCCTGCCGCAAAACGGCAAGGACACCATCGCCGCCTAGTCGCCCTTTGGGCACGTTCGGGCCGCTATCGCCTCCGTGAAGACGTCTCGCTCCCTCTCCGAGAAGCCCGCTCTGTCAAACATGGACGGACAGAGCAGTGCGGCGACGAAACGTCTCGCGCCGCATCATCACAAGGAATAGGGTCTGGTGTTTTCTAGCGCCCGTGCGCCTTGGTGGCCAACGCCGTCAATCCGGGCCAATCGCGGGCATCAAGGGCCACACCGGCATAGGCTTGCTGCACGGATTCGACCCTCGCGGCGACAGACCAGTCGGCCGGCGCGACGCGGATCGCCCAGGTATCATTGATTCCGGACCGCTTGATGCGGCGATAGGCGACCTTACGCTCCGCCGGGGCGAAGGGACCAACAACCACACGAAAAACCTCCCGCCCGCTTCGCCCGATCTTGCCCTTGAGAACCGCGGGCTGCAACACGCTGAACGAAGTCATGTGCCGTTTCGCCCGTTCGGCGGCTCGGAAACTGCCGATCACGTAATAGAACCCGGCCCGTGGCTTGGCGTCGAACGCGGCATTACCGGCGTTGGCCAGGGCGGGCCGTGCCGCCTGGTTAGGCTCGGTCTGACTGGTGACATCGACGCTGAAGGTCACGAAGGGACGCTGTTCGGCCTCGATCTCCGGCTGCAACGCGGCGATGTCGATCAGCACCGCAACCGGCCGTTCGGGACGGTCCGCATTGATTTGTCGGCCGGAGGCGGCGGCGGTTTCGAAGCCCGCCAGATCGGCGCCGCTATCGGCGGCCGCGGAGGCTTCTTGATCGGAGAGGGCTGCGATCCCCGCCTCAATCCCCTGGACGGTCGGCTCGGCGAAGGCCGACGCCGGCACCGCTTCGCCGGACGTCTGCGTCCCTTCGGCTTCGGTGACCAGGACGGCGCCCGAGCTATCGTCGTGCTCGCGGCAAATGATGTTGTCGGCATCGGTGACAACCCGGTGAAGCGCGCAGTCTTTTTGAGCGAGGACGGAAATGCCGTGATCGGTCAGGGATTTTTCGGTGGCGACGACGGAAACGACATCCAGGGCCCAGGATGCGACCTGGAGCGGAACCGGCAGCGCGCAGCCCCCCAGAACCACGCAGGCGCCCACCGCTATGAATGGCTTCCGCATTCTCAACCCCCAGTCTATTTAACCCCGGTTGTCGGCAGCCGCACCGACCTTGTTTTTCCGTGGTTAATGGGCCTTAACCCTGTATGCGATTCGTTATAGCCGATGGAGCGAATCGGGGGCCAGCTTTTTCTATCGCGCTAACCCTTTTTTATTACTAGCTGAATCATTGGTTGGGTTGGGCCAGGAAGTCTACGACCTCTAAGATTCACCCCCTTCGATTGTCGCCGGTTTCTTCGGCAAGACACGCCTGAGATGCAGTTCCTTGAGCCGCGAATCGGGCACCGGGGACGGTGCCCCCATCAAAAGATCCTGGGCCTGCTGGTTCATGGGGAAGGCAATGACTTCGCGAATGTTGGGCTCGTCGGCCAGCAACATGACGATGCGATCGATCCCCGGCGCCGATCCGCCGTGGGGCGGCGCGCCGTATTGGAAAGCCCGATACATGCCGCCGAACTCCTCCTCCACGGTCTCGGCGGAATAGCCAGCGATCTCAAACGCCTTGACCATGATGTCCGGCCGGTGGTTCCGAATGGCGCCGGACGACAGTTCGACGCCGTTGCAGACGATGTCGTATTGGTAGGCAAGAACCTCCAGCGGATCCTGGTTCCGCAAGGCCTCCAACCCGCCCTGGGGCATGGAGAAGGGGTTGTGGGAGAAATCGATCTTGCCGCTCTCTTCGTCCAACTCGAACATGGGATAGTCGACGATCCAGCAGAAATCGAAGCGGTCGGCGTCGATCAAGTCCAGGTCCTCGCCGATCTTGGTCCGGGCCGCGGCGGCAAAAGCCGCAAATTCCGACGGCACGCCGGCAACGAAGAACACCGCGTCGCCGTCTTCCAGTCCCAGGGCCTCTCGAAGGGCGGCGGTCCGGTCCTCGCCGATGTTCTTGGCGACGGGGCCGGCGCCATCGCCGTCGCGGAAAAAGATGTAGCCCAGGCCCGGCTGGCCCTCGCCCTGAGCCCAGGAGTTCATGCGATCGCAAAAGGCCCGTGAGCCGCCGCCACGGGCCGGAATGGCGCGGACACGGACCTTGTCGTTCTTCTCGATCATGCCGGCGAAGACCTTGAAGCCCGAGCCCCGGAAGGTCTCGGTCACGTCCGACATCTCGATGGGGTTGCGCAGGTCCGGCTTGTCCGAGCCGTACTTCAGCATGGACTCCGCGTAAGCAATGCGCGGGAACGGCGCCTGGGTCACGGGCCTATCCCCGCCAAATTCCTGGAACACGCCGGACAGCACGGGCTCCAGGGCGGCGAAGACGTCGTCCTGGGTGACGTAGGCCATTTCCAAATCGAGCTGGTAGAACTCGCCCGGCGACCGGTCGGCGCGGGCATCTTCATCCCGAAAGCAGGGCGCGATCTGGAAGTACTTATCAAAGCCCGAGACCATCAAGAGCTGCTTGAACTGCTGCGGCGCCTGCGGCAGGGCGTAGAACTTGCCCGGATGGTTGCGCGCCGGGACCAGGTAGTCGCGGGCACCCTCGGGCGAACTGGCGGTCAGGATCGGCGTTTGGATTTCCAGGAACCCCTGGTCGACCATGCGGCGCCGGATCGACGAGATCACTTGCGAGCGCAGGATGATGTTGGCGTGCGGTGTTTCCCGGCGGAGGTCGAGGAACCGATAGCGCAGGCGCGTTTCCTCGCCGTATTCGGCCTCGCCGAAAACCGGCATGGGCAGGGTCTCGGCGGCGCTTTCGACGTTGAACGCGTCGATCCGCACCTCGATATGTCCGGTCGGGATGTTGGGGTTGACGGTGTCGTCCGATCGCTTGACCACCGGCCCGGTCACCGTCACCACGCTTTCCGGACGCACGCCCTCGACCGCCGGGAACAGGTCGCCGGAAACGTCGATCACGCATTGGGTCAATCCGTAATGATCGCGCAGGTCTACGAACAGCAGATTGCCGTGGTCGCGTTTGCGATGGACCCAGCCGGAAAGCCGGACGGTTTCGCCGACGTGCTGTTCGCGCAGTCCGCCGCAATGATGGGATCGATAGGGGTGCATGGGGTTCTTCTCGTTCGGTTGGGGGGCGGCCGCGTCCCCGAATGCGGGGCCAGCGCAAAACGTTCCGGGTTTCTAGGCGGTCGGCCCTGAAAAATCAAAAAAAATGAAGACCCGAAACATCGGGCACGGACCCTGGGTCAAACCAGAATATCGACCTTCTCATCCGGCGTCGGCAGGCGGGCGAACTTCCGCGTGAGATGGACGCCCAGATAGATGAACGGCGTGTCGGCGATCGCCAACAACACCTTGAAGATGTAGCTGGCGATGATGATCTTGGCCACCGTGTCCCAAGGAATGCCCAGCCCAAATCCCAAGAAGATCGAATTGACGACGATGGTGTCGACCAATTGGCTGATCGTGGTCGAGGCGTTGTTGCGCAGCCAGAGATGCCGGCCCCGGGTCACCCGCTTCCAGAAATGAAACAGGCGGATATCGATCAGTTGGGCAACCAAATAGGCGGTCATGGAGCCGAAGATCAGCATGCCCGGCAGGGTGAAGACACTTTCGTAAGCCATCTGGATTTCGGCCACGCTGTCGTAGTTGGGATTGGCCCCGGCCCAGACCGGCGAGCCCGGCAGGACCAGGGCGATCTGGATCAAGACCAGGACCAGCAGGCTCATGGCGAAACCGGTGACCACCATCAGGTTCGCCCTGCGCCTGCCATAGACCTCGCAGACAACGTCGGTCAAAAGGAAGGTGATGGGATAGGTGATGAGCCCCGCCGTCAGGGTAATGGCCTCGCCGAAAATGCCCTGCGGCAGGCTTTCCGGAAAGGCCAGGAAAAGCTTGACGCCCATGACGTTGGTCATCACCAGGACGACCACGAAGGCCGCCATGAGGACGCTGAAGACCGCTTCTTGGCGTTCCATCAAAGGTGGTCTTTCGGCGTTTCCGGCCGTTCCAACAAGCGCGGGGGCTCAACCTTCAAGTCATTGATCATAGACATCTTTCAGAAACGTTCATACCGGCATGTATAGATTTCTGAGAGAGTCAAGCCAAGCCCGCGCAGCGGGGCCGGTCACGTCTGTCCCCCTTTTTGCCTGGCCGCCAGGAAGGCGCCCAACATGGCCTGCGGCTCGCCCGTTTCATAGGCCTGGGCGAAGATCGGGATGCTCTCGGCGCTGGCTTGGTCGGGGGTCTGCCCTTCCCAGGCGCGCATCATCTGCTTTTGGGTTGCCACGGCCGTCGGCCCGGCGGCGATGATCGCGTCCAATGTCGCCCGGATCGCGTCGTCGATCTCGGCCGGCGCCGTCAAAAAGTCGACGAAACCCCAGTCGCGGGCCGTCGCCGCGTCGATCATTTCACCGGTCATCAGCAGCCAGCGGCAGCGGCCCCAGCCGATCAGGCCGGGCAGCAGGGCCGCCTCGATCACCGAGGGCAGGCCGACCCGAACCTCCGGCATGCCGAACCGGGACCGTTCGGTGGCAAAGCGGAAATCGCAGGCCGCCGCCAATTCCATGCCGCCACCCAGGCAATACCCGTCGACCCGGCCGACCACCGGAACGCTGAGGCCGCGCAGCGCCGCCATGGCGTCATGCAGGCGGCTGATGAAATCCCGGGCGCCTTCGGCGTCGAGGGCCGCCATCTCGGCGATGTCGGCGCCACCGACGAAGGCCCGCTCGCCCGCCCCGCTCAGAACCACGGCACGCAGACCCTTGCGTGCCTTCACTGCCGTCAGCTGTCGGATCAATTGGGCGATCATGTCGCTGTTCAAGACATTCAGCTTGGTCTGTCGATCGACGACCAGCCAAGTCACCGGCCCCCGGTCGTGGCGTGTCACGGTTTCGGTCATGGCCGCGCCTTCGTGAACGTTGCAATCATCGCCGGCGCCTTCCAACGGGCCGGCGTCTTCGATATACCACGAATTGCACGGTCGCCCATGGCCCAAGCCGACCAGCGCCGTCAACCACCCGAGGTTTCCCCCGAGGTTTCTCATGACTCCGCCTGAATTGATCCTGCATCACTATCCGCAATCGCCGGTTTCCGAGAAGGTCCGCATCGTCCTCGGCATGAAGGGCCTGGCCTGGCGCTCGGTGGAAATTCCGCGCCTCCCGCCGAAGCCGTTGTATTACCCGCTGACCGGCGGCTACCGGCGGACGCCCGCGCTGCAGATCGGGGCCGACGTCTATTGCGACAGCCGCTGCATCATCGACGAACTGGAACGCCGCTTCCCCGAGCCGAGCCTGACGCCGGGCGGCGGTCAGGGCATGATTTGGGGCGCCGGCCAATGGACCGACGGCCCGCTGTTCGATCTGGTCCTGAGAATCGTTTTCGCGGCCACGGCGGACGATATGCCCGACGCCTTCGTCAAGGACCGGGGGCAATTGTATTTCGGCGACCCGGCGGCGATCCCCGCGTTCAAGCAGGCGATGTCGGAAAACCTGGCGCAATTGCGCGGCCAATTGGCCTGGATCGACGCACGCCTGTCACAGGGTCGTGCCTTTATCCCGGGGGACGCAGCCGGTATTCCCGACGCGCTCTGCTACTATCTGATCTGGTTGTTACAGGACCGTTGGCCGGGGACCGCCGCCTTCCTTCAAGAGTTCCCCCATCTGGCCGCCTGGGCCGAGCGCGTCCGCGCCATCGGCCACGGCCGGGCCACCGACCTGTCGGCCGAGGAGGCGCTCGATATCGCCCGCGACGCCTCGCCCACGACCGCGGAACAGGCCGATCCGGCGGATCCGCTGGGCCTCAAACCCGGCGATCGGGTGGCGATCCGACATCACGGCGCTGGCGACGACGCCCCGGTGGTCGGCCGGTTGATCGCCGGCGGACCCGACCGTTTGGTATTGGCGCCTGATGCCGGCGACCTGGGCGATCTGGCGGTGCACTTTCCCCGGGTCGGCTATTCGGTTGAAAAACGCTGATCGCGGCGATTGCCCGTATCCCGGCGGGCCGCTAAATTGCCTTCTGCACACCTCAAGACGCCAAAGCGGCACGGCCCCGCCGTACCCCGCCCATCGGAGGCCCCATGATCATCGACCATCGCACCTACACCTTGCAGCACGGCAAGGCCAAGGCCTATCTGCAACTCTTCGAAGCGGAGGGCCTGCCCGTGCAGCTCCGCCATCTGGACCTCGTCGGCTATTTCACCACGGCCATCGGCAACGTCAACGAATTGGTCCATCTTTGGCGATATGAGAACATGACGGACATGGAGCGCCGTCGCGCCGCGCGCGACGCCGACCCCGACTGGGCCGAATACAAGAAAAAGACCGCGGGCATGCTGACCAGACAGGAAAACAAAATCCTTTCCCCCGCCCCCTTTTCGCCCCTGAAGTAACGCCCTCACGGCATGACCCTGATCACCGACACCCAGGCCCTGAAGAACTTCTGCGCAGGTCTCAAGGGCGCCGACTACGTCACCGTCGACACCGAATTCATCCGCGAGCGCACCTACTGGCCGGTGCTCTGCCTGCTGCAGGTCGCCGGCCCCGACGACGCGGCGGCGATCGACGCGCTTGCCGATGGCATGGACCTGTCGCCGGTCTTCGAAATGCTCGCCGATACGTCGGCATTGAAGGTGCTGCACGCGGCTCGTCAGGACATGGAAATCTTCTGCCGCGCCATGGCGCAATGTCCAAGTCCGATATTCGACACACAGGTCGCGGCCATGGTCTGCGGCTTTGGCGATTCCGTGGGCTATGAGACCCTGGTTTCGAAGCTGGCGCGGAAATCAATCGACAAGAGCTCGCGGTTCACCGACTGGTCGCTGCGCCCGCTGTCGGAAAAACAGATCAATTACGCGCTTTCCGACGTGACCCATCTGCGAACGGTCTACGAAAAACTGCAGGCCAAGCTGGCCAGGAACGATCGGCTGGGATGGGTGGCCTCGGAGATGGAGGCCCTGCAAAGCCTGGATTTCTATATCACCGATCCGCAAGACGCCTATCAAAGGATCAAGGTGCGCAAACCGACTCCGCGGATTCTGGCCGTGCTCAGGGCCGTCGCCGCCTGGCGCGAGGCCGAGGCCCAGCGGGCGGACGTCCCGCGAAACCGGATCCTGCGCGACGAATCCCTGGTCGAGATCGCCCACCATCCGCCCAAGGATACGGCCCAGTTGGGACGTATCCGCGGCCTATCGACGAAAATGGCCGAGGGCTGGCAGGGCAAGCAGATCCTCGCCGCGGTGGCCGAGGCCATGGCCTTGGAAGACGGCGATTGCCCTCAGCCGGAAGAAAAGGTCGTCCTGCCGCGCGGGATCGGTCCGGTGGCGGACCTGTTGAAAGTGCTGTTGAAGATGTCGGCCGAGGAATCGGACGTCGCCCAGCGCCTGATCGCCAGTTCCCAGGACATCGATCATCTGGCGGCTTTCGGCGAGAAGGCGGACGTACCGGCGCTCAAGGGATGGCGGCGGGACCTGTTCGGCGCGGCAGCACTGAAGCTGCGGTCGGGGGAAATCGGCCTGGCGGTGCATGGCCGGCGCATTGAAACCGTCGATATCGAAGAAGACTGAAGACGGAACCGGATCCATGTCGGAAAATCATATCCTGGTCGGACAATACGATTCACCGTTTCTGCGCCGCGTCGCGGTGACCATGCGTCATTACGACATCGCCTATGATCGCCAAGTGCTGTCGGTGTTTTCCAACGCCGACCAGGTCGCCGAGATCAACCCGCTGATCAAGGTCCCGGTGTTGATCCTGCCGGACGGCGAAAAGATCTTCGACAGCCAGATGATCCTGGACTACCTGGACGAGACCGCGGGGCCGGACCGGTCCCTGACGCCGGCCGCCGGCGCGGACCGCCGCGAGGTCCTTCGCATCGTCACCATCGGTTGGGGGCTGGCGGAAAAAAGCGTCGCCTTGTCGATCGACAAGAACATGCACGGCAACGCGCCGTCGCTGCAATGGCGCCACCGGGTCCGCCATCAAATCAAACTCTGCCTCGAATGGCTGGAACAACGGGTCACCGCCGCCCCGGCCGGCGGCCCCTGGTTCCTGGGCGATCGATTGACCCAGGCCGACATCACCACGGCGGCGGCGCTGGATCACCTGGCATTTCGCCACCCGGGCGAAATGGGCCGGGCGGCGCGGCCGGGCCTGTCGGCGCTGCGCGACCGGGCGCTTCGGCTGGATGCCTTCAAGGCCGTGCCGCTGATCGAAGGATAGGCGCCGACCGGATCAAACAGAAACACCGTGAAGCAGTTGGGCCGCGACGTCAGGCCTTGCCGAACTGGGCGTCATCGAAGCCCAAGACCTTTGCCAGGGTGCGCAGCCGGCGTTCGACCGCGTCGCCGATGAACACCTGGCGCTGTTTCGGCAACTTCAGGGTCAGGACCCCGCGTCCCGGCTTCAGCGCCGTCTTGCCGATCAACCCAGGCGCCGAGCCCGACACCGTATGGGCCAGGCGCAAGGCCAAACCGACGACCAGGGCGTGTCGGCGATCGTCGTCGTCCAACAGGGCGATCGAGGCGGCGGCGAAGCCCACCTCCAGATCACCGTTGTATCGAACGAACACGGCCTTCGCCAAATAAGCCCGTTCAGGGTGGGTCAGGCCGGCAAAGGGCAGTCGCAGTGCGCGAAAGAACGCATGTTCCGCCCGGTAGTCGGGATGTTCGGCCCAGCACATGTCGCTCAACAGGCAGGCGGCATAGCGCAGACGGGACAGCCTTGCCGGTTCTTCCTTGAACAGCGGCGTCATCCAATCGTGCATCTCCCGTCCCGAAAGGGTGAACCGACCCGACCGTTCGGCGAGCGATTCACAGCCGGCGATCATCGGGTCCTGACTGCGGATATCCGGCGGCAGGCCCTTGAGCATCTGACCTTCGCGCATGCCGAAGCCGGAAAACACCACCCGTTCCGGCCGGGCGGTGTTCAACAGGCGCTCCATGGCGACGGCGGCGAAGGGCAGGGTCTCGATGCGTTTGCGCGATACCGAACGCATCTGCTTCAGGCTTTCCTGGCTGAGACCCGAAATCACCTGTGCCAGGTGGCGGATATCCGAATACCCCATGGTGAAGCCATCGATGATATGGATGGGATAATTGGTCTGTTGGATGAAGATGCGCGCCAGCGCGCGCCAGGATCCGCCGACGGCGAACAATGTTCGGCCGCGGATTTCCCGCAACCAGGGATGGGCCTCCAAATGCTTGTCGACATGCGCGGCCGCCCGGCGCACGTCGCCGTCGACCGCGTCGGGCAAGCGCAAATGGCCCAGGGGAAGGGTCGCGTTGGCGCCGAACTGGCCCTTGTCCAAGGCGATCATGTCGAGCGAGCCGCCGCCCATGTCGCCCAAAAGACCATCGGCCTTGGGCACGCCGGACAGCAGCCCCAGGGCGGCAAGGCGCGCTTCCTCGGCGCCGCTCGGAATCTGCACGGTGACGCTGAACGCCTTTTCGATCCATTCGACGAACTCCAGTCCGTCCGCGGCTTCGCGCACCGCCGCCGTGGCGACCAGTTCCAGGCGTTCGACGCCCATGGCCTGGGCCAGATGGACGAAGCGCGACAGCGCGTCCCGCGCCCGGGCAACGCCATCCTTGCTCAACTTGCCGGACTGTTCCAGCCCCCGGGCCAGGCCGCAATCGGCCTTTTCATTGAAGATTGGTACCGGCAGGCGGGCCGGCGTCTCGTAAACCACCAAGCGGACCGAGGACGACCCGATATCGATCACGGCGACACGGCCGGCCGGCGCGATGCCGCCGAAGCCATCGGCCAGGGTCGCGGGGTCACCCGCGCCGGGATCACGCAACACGCTCATCGCCCCCTACCGGGCCCCCTTCCCCATCGGCCTACCGACGTCTAATCGTCGTGAGCCGTCGCCTCGTCATTTCTTGGACCGCCCTGGTCCGCCCTTCTTGGCCAGGGCGCTGCCCCGGCCCGAAAGCGACGGATTGGTCATGAAATAATTATGGGCGGAAAAGCCATCCATATCCAAGCGTTCGAAACCGCCGACACCATCCAAACGCCAACTTTGGGCCGTGTCCTTAAGATTGGCTTCCATGATTTCGTCCAGGACCTGGGCGTGGACCGTCTCGTTTTCGATCGGAACCAAAGTTTCGATGCGGCGGTAGAGGTTGCGCGGCATCCAATCGGCGGACGAGATGTAGATTTTGGCTTCACGCGACGGCAGGCCATGGCCGTTACCGAAACAGATGATCCGCGAATGCTCCAGGAACCGGCCGACCATGCTTCGGACACGGATATTTTCGGACATCCCGGCCACGCCGGGACGCAGACAGCAAATGCCGCGGATCACCAGATCGATGCCGACCCCGGCGCTCGAGGCCTGGTACAGGGCGTCGATCATCACCGGATCGACGACGGAATTCATCTTCGCCCAGATCGCCGCCGGGCGGCCGGCCTTGGCGTGGTCGATTTCCGCCTCGATCAGTTCGACCAGCTTATCGCGCAGGGTATGCGGCGAAAACGCCAACTTGCCCATGGCCGTCGGTTTGGCATAGCCGGTCATGTAGTTGAACAGCTTCGACGCGTCCTGGGCGAGCACCGGATCGCAGGTGAAGAAGCTCAGGTCGGTATAGACCTTGGCCGTGATCGGGTGATAGTTGCCGGTGCCGAAATGGCAATAAGGACGCAGATCGCGGCCTTCGCGGCGGACGATCAGATTGACCTTGGCGTGGGTCTTCATGTCGACAAAGCCATAGACCACCTGGGCGCCGGCCCGTTCCAGATCGCGGGCCCAGCGGATATTGGCTTCTTCGTCGAAGCGGGCCTTCAGTTCGACCAGGGCGGTGACCGACTTGCCGGCCTCGGCGGCCTCGATCAACGCAGCGACGATCGGAGAATCGTTGCTCGTCCGGTACAGCGTCTGCTTGATCGCGACAACGTCAGGGTCGCGCGCCGCCTGGCGGACGAACTGAACGACCACGTCGAAGCTCTCATAGGGGTGATGGACGATGATATCCTTGTGGCGGATGGCGTCGAAGATATCGCCGCCGAAATCGCGGATCCGTTCCGGAAACCGGGCGTTGAACGGCGGGAACAGAAGGTCGGGCCGTTCCCCCAAGATCAACTGCTTGGTATCGACCAGGCCCAGCAGGCCCGGATTGGGCATGATGTCCTCTTCGGTCGCGTCCAGTTCGGAGATCACGAAGTCGCGCAATTCCGCCGGCGCCTCGGCGTTGAAAGTCAGACGGATGACGCTGCCCCGGCGCCGGCGTTTCAGGGCCGATTCGAAGGTCCGGACCAGGTCCTCGGCCTCTTCGTCGATTTCCATCTCGCTGTCGCGGATCACCCGGAACGCTGCCTTGGCGACCACCTTGAAATTGGGGAACCACAGGTCGAGGAACAGGCCAATGACCTCTTCCAAGGGAATAAACCGGATATCCTTGCCGGGCAGGCGGACGAAACGGTCCAGCTGATGCGGCACCGGCAACAGGGCACGCAGCGGCTCCTCCATGCCCGGCTGGGTCAGGCTAAGCACCAGGGAGAACCCAAGGTTCGGGATGAACGGGAACGGGTGCGCCGGATCGACGGCAAGCGGCGTCATTACGGGCAGGATGCCGTCGATATAGGACCGCAACCAGGTCTTGTCGTCGGCACTGAGATCCCGGGCCGCCAGGACATGGAAGCCTTCCTCGGCCAGGGCCTCGACCAGCACGCCCCAGCAATCGTGCTGCGCTTCCATCAATTGGGCGACATTGTCGTGGATCGCTTCCAACTGGTCGGCGGGCGTGCGGCCGTCCTCCGACGGGGTCGCCACGCCGGCCCGCACCTGACCCTTCAAGCCGGCGACGCGCACCATATAGAACTCATCCAGGTTGGAAGCCGAAATCGACAGGAAGCGGAGCCGCTCAAGCAACGGATGGTTCGGATTGTTGCACTCTTCCAGGACGCGGAAATTGAACGACAGCCAGGACAGTTCGCGATTGATATAGCGCGCGGCAAGCTGTTCGCCGCGGGTCTTGCGCCGCGCCTGGCCGGCGGTTTTTTTCGTCGCCGGCGCCTTTTCGTTGATCTGAACCTCGTCCATCACCTCATTCTACCGCATTTCCGCGTTTTCTGCGCGAATGCCGCTTGCCCGGTTCCCGCGTCCGGGTCGCGGCCCGGCCGCCCTTACATCGTGCTGTTGAACGACCCGCCGTCCATCAGGACGTTCTGACCAGCCATGAAACCGGCCTGGGCGGAACACAGGAAAGCGCACATTTCGCCGAATTCGAACGGGTCGCCGAACCGGCCCGAGGGATTGGCCGCGGCCCGGCGCTTGCACATTTCATCGAACGGGACGCCTTCCTTTTCCGCCGCCAGACGGACGTTGCCGAACATCCGGTCGGTTTCGAAAGGTCCCGGCAACAGGTTGTTGATCGTCACGTTGTGGCGCACGGTCTTGCGCGACAGGCCGGCGATGAAGCCGGTCAGACCGGCGCGCGCGCCGTTCGACAAGCCCAAGACCTCAATCGGCGATTTGACCGCAGCCGAGGTAATGTTGACCACCCGGCCGAACTTGCGCTCCATCATGCCGTCGACTGTCGCCTTGATCAGAAAGATCGGTGTCAGCATGTTGGCGTCGACCGCCCTGATCCAATCGTCCCGTTGCCAATCACGAAAATCGCCCGGCGGCGGTCCGCCGGCGTTGTTGATCAAGATGTCCGGTTCGGAACAGGCGGCCAGTGCCCGGGTACGGCCGTCCTCGGTGGTGATGTCGCAGGCCAGCGTCGTCACCGTGGCGCCGGTGTCACGGCGAATCTCCGCCGCCGTTTCCTCCAACGGCCCCGGCGTGCGCGCCAGGATGGTCACGGCGCAGCCCTCGCGTGCCAATGAGACCGCGCAGGCCTTGCCCAAGCCCTTGGACGCGGCGCACACCAGGGCCTTTTTGCCCGCGATACCCAAATCCATGAGATTCCTCCGTTTTTTGTTGTCCGTTGATGGGCAAATACGCCCCGCCCGGCCGTCTACGCGGGCATTCGACCCGCTCGTGCCGGCCCGGTCAAGGGCCGAGGCCGCTGCCGGCGGATGTCACGATAGCTTCACTTTACTTCCACATTCGAGCAACGGAGAAGGGTCGGACGCCAAGGCTTGCTCAACGGGGCTGATCCCGCGCATGACGCCAAACCGGATTTCCATCATCACCGACGCCTGGTATCCGCAACCCAATGGGGTCGTCCGGGTCATGGGCACGGTGATCGAACGGTTGCAGGGGCGGGGCGTCGAGATCCAGGTCGTCTCACCCAATCTGTTCAAAACCATGCCCTGCCCGACCTATCCGGAAATCCGCCTGTCGTTGTTTCCGGGGCGCAAGGTCGCGGCCATGCTGGACGACTTCCGCCCGGACGCCATTCACATCGCGACCGAGGGGCCATTGGGCGCCGCCGCCCGGCGCTATTGCCGGCGCCGGCGGCTGCCGTTTTCCAGCGCCTACCATTCCAAGTTCCCGGAATACATCCACGCCCGCGCGCCGGTCATCCCGCTGGATCTGCTTTACCGGTGGATTCGCGGGTTCCACGCGCCGTCCGGCTGCGTCATGGTGCCGAGCCATTCCGTGCACGACGAGTTGGTCGCCCGCGGTTTCACCAACACGCAGCCCTGGTCGCACGGCGTCGATACGGACGTCTTCAAACCCGGTCCCAAGACCAAGCTGGACCATTTGAACCTGGAACGGCCGGTGTTCATGTTCCTCGGCCGCGTCACCGTCGAAAAGAACCTGCCCGGGTTCCTGGACCTGGACCTGCCGGGCACAAAGGTCGTCATCGGCAGCGGCCCGGCCCGCGAAGGCCTGATGGCCAAGTATCCGGAAACCCCATTCTTCCTGGCCGGCGGCGACGCCGAACTGGCCGAATACTACAATTCCGCCGACGTCTTCGTGTTTCCGTCGCTGACCGACACGTTCGGCCTGGTGATGCTTGAGGCGCTGGCCTGCGGCATCCCGGTCGCCGCCTATCCGGTCACCGGGCCGCGGGACGTGATCGGCGGATCCGGCGCCGGCTGTCTGGCGGACGATCTGCGCCAGGCGGCGCTCGACGCCCGGGCCATCGATCCGGAAGTCTGCCGCACGCATGCCTTGAGGTTTTCTTGGGATGCGGTGGTCAACGAGTTCCTGGACTATCTTCAACCGATTCCAGACCGCGCAGAACCTCGCGCACAAGCGGCACAGTGATTCGCCGCTTGGCGGCCAAGGCGGCCTGGTCGATCGCCTGCGCCAAGTCCGCCGCCGCGCGGAAGCTGCGGTCCATGCGGGCAACCAGGTAGCTGACGACCTCGGCGTCGACGCGCACCTGCCGGTCGGAGAAATGCTTGACGATCAAAGCCGCCAGCAGCGCGTCATCGGGCGCCGTGATCTCGACCGCCGCCGACCCCTTTAGGCGCGACGCCAAATCAGGCAAGCCAACCGGCCAGCGCGCCGGCGGCGTCCGCGCGGTGATCAACAGGTGGCCGCCCGCCGCCTTAAGCCCATTGAACAGGTGGAACAGCCCTGCTTCGTCCTTGGCCGCCAAGGCCTCACCGGCGTCGAGCACCCAGCTCGCCGACGCATCGGACAAAGCCTCGGACAACGCCGCCGGGTCGAGCATCCGGCCGCCGGACTTGGCCAGGAAGACCTGCGCCAAATGAGTCTTGCCGGCGCCCTCCGGCCCCCAGACGGTCAACAGCGGCCCTGGCCAGTCGGGCCAACGGTCGATCCAGGCAACGGCCGCGGCATTGACCGGGGTCACCAGGAAATCGGCGGCTTCCAGCGCCGGACGCTGGTCGAATTGCAGGGGCAGTTGGCGGGCGTCGATCAAGGGGCGCCGTCCTCTTGGCCGCCCCCCTTGCCGTGTCCGGTCCTGCCCGGTGGATCGCCATAGAACGCGCTCTGTTTATAGCGGCCGAGGGCGAAACGCAGCAGAACACCGATCACCGCCGCCGCCGGTACCGCCAGCAAAACGCCGGTGAAACCGAACAGGACGCCGCCGGCCATCAAGGCAAAGATGATCCATAGCGGGTGAAGACCGACCCGGTCGCCGACCAGGCGCGGGGTCAGGACATAGCTTTCCAGCAACTGTCCGGCGACGAAGATGCCGCCGACCGCGATGATCGGCGCCCAATTCTCGGGACCGAACTGGAAAAAGGCGATCACCAGACCGACGATGATACCCGTCGCCGCGCCGAAATAGGGAACGAAGGAGACCAGGCCTGCGGCGATCCCGACGAGCAGCCCCGAATTGAGACCGACGACCGTCAGGCCGATGCCATAGAGCACGGCAAGCACCAAGCAGACCGAGGCCTGGCCGCGGATGAAGCCGGCCATGGTTTCGTCGATCAGGCGCGCCTGGGCACGAATCTCCGGCGCCGCGCCACGCGGCAGGTAGGAATCGACCCAGGCCACGATATGATCCCACTCGCGCAGCAGATAGAACGACACGATGGGCGTGATGAGAACCAGCGACAGCAGGTTCAGAAAGGCCAGGCCGCCGGACCAGACTTTCGCCAACAGGCCGGTGATCCATTGAATGACTTTGGACGCGTATTGCCCGGCCGCGGCCTTCAATTCGTTCTTGTCAGCGCCGTCGATCCCCGCCTGCAGACTGCCGAGCAGCGGCTCTGCCCAATCGCGGATCATGGCGATCAGGTCCGGGGCCAATCGCACCAGGCCGACGATCTGCCCCTGCAACAGGGGCAGGACGACGGCGACCACGCCGGCGACCACGGAAAAGAACAGCAGGGTGATCAGCGTTGTCGCGACCGCCCGCGAACAGCCCTTTTCCTCCAACCGGTCGGCCACCGGGTCGAGAAAATAGGCCACCGCCATGCCGGCGACGAAGGGCAGCAGAATGGCGCTCAACAGGTGGATCAGGACGCCGGCGACAAGCAGGCCGCCGAGCCAGTAGAGGGTGCGGGCCTCTCGCGTCATCCGGCAGTCTTCTTTCCGCCCGGCAGCCGTTCCAGCGTCCAGGCGTCGCCCTCGCCGCGCAACGCCAGGTCGGCCTGTTCAAGGGCGATGATGAGCTGTCCAACGTCACCGATGAAATGCAGTATGATCTGCGCCTGGCCGCGCGACAGCATGACCATTTCGATCTCGCGGATCACGGCGACCCGTTGCAGGCGCTTGCGCATTTCCAGCCAGTCGCCGAGGGATTGGATCGGCACGTCCGTGGCGATGGCCTCCTGGCGGCCCGACTGCAACAGGTTGTCGCGCTTCCAGTTGTCCTCGATCAGGTAAGTCACCGCCGCCGCGGCCCGCGACAGCAACGAGCCCGCGGTCTCGCCGAAATCGGACACGTAGGTGACCACCGTGGTCTGCGGCGCGATGGTCACGTTGTAGCGGGTCAGAGTCACGTCCAATTCCCAAAGCGATTTGGCCGGATCGTGGCGGATCGAGGCAAAAGCCACGGCGACGCTGCCGGCCTCGTACTTGTCGGCCATCGCCTGCAACCGTTGGCGATCGCCCTGAACGACTTGCTCGGCGCCGATCGCCGCGACATCGGCCAAATCACCCAGGGGCAGGATCGTCGGCACGAGAGAGAGCAGTGACGAACGCCGCTGCCAGGCCGAGCGCCATGGGTTGGGATCATCCCACAGCAAAAGCGCGCCGGCCTGCTGCAAGACCGGCAGGACGAGAACCGGTTTGCTCGGCGTTTCGGCAAAGGGGATATTGAACGCGCGCAACAGATCGCGCACCTCGCCCGGGCGGAAGCGATAGTTCAGGCGGGCGAGATAGCGCACGGACGAGGTCTTCTCCTCGGCGACGGAGAAGTCCTGAATGTATTCGGTGATCTCCTCGTCGTTCAATACAGGCAGGCGGGCATGGTCGTTGCGCAGGGTCATGCGCTCCATCAGGATTCGCATGGCCTGGCGCTGACCGTCCAACAGCGCCTGTTGGCGCGCCTCGGCGGCGGTCACGGCGGTCACGTCGACCGGAACCCCGCGCACCTCATAGGGGTTTTCGACCTGGGCATGGCCCGGCCCGGCGGGGATCAGGGCGAACAGCACGAACGCCCAGGCCAGGAAGGCGCCAAGCACCAAACGTCCGGCGGGCCGCCGCCATTCGGTCATTGAAAACCGGTCGGGATACAGTATCTTCGCCTCCATTGTCCTGGCCGCGCATGCCTCGCCATGCGTCCCGTCGATACCGGGGGGGCGGGGCAAAAAAGAGGCACAATCTAGCACACCCGACCGAGGGAGGAAGGGGATTAGCGACAGCGATCATCAAGGCGGCGCAAAGGCCGCCGGCGGGGGTCTCAGCTACCGCGACGCAGGCGTCGATATCGACGCCGGCAATGCCCTGGTCGATGCCATCGGCCCGCTGGCCAAGGCGACGACACGGCCAGGCGTGATGGGCGGCCTGGGCGGCTTCGGCGGATTCTTCGACCCCCGCGCCGCCGGCTACGATGATCCCGTACTGGTCGCCGCGACGGATGGCGTCGGCACCAAACTGAAGATCGCCATCGACGCCGGCGGCCATGACGGGGTCGGGGTCGACCTGGTCGCCATGTGCGTCAACGATCTGGTCGTGCAGGGCGCGGAACCCCTGTTCTTCCTGGATTACTTCGCCACCGGCAAACTGGCCCCCGAGACCGCTGAACGGGTCGTCGCCGGCATTGCCGAGGGCTGCCGCCTGGCCGGTTGCGCCCTGATCGGCGGGGAAACGGCGGAAATGCCGGGCATGTACGGCCCGGGCGACTACGACCTGGCCGGATTTTCCGTCGGCGCCGTCGAACGCGGCCGCCAACTGACCGGCGCCGACATCAGCGAGGGGGACGTGGTCCTCGGCCTGACGTCTTCGGGCGTCCATTCCAACGGGTTTTCCCTGGTTCGCAAGGTGGTCGAGCGGGCCGGCCTGAGCTACGGCGACGCGGCGCCCTTCGCAGATGGCAACAGCCTGGCCGAGGCCTTTTTGACGCCGACGCGGGTTTACGTGAAACCCTGCCTTCAGGCGATCCGCGCGGGCGGGGTCAAGGCCCTGGCCCATATCACCGGCGGCGGCCTGCTGGAGAACATTCCCCGCGTCCTGCCCGCCGGCCTGGAGGCAAAATTGGATGCCCGGGCCTGGCTCCTGCCACCGGTGTTCCAATGGCTGCAACGGACCGGCGGGGTCGACGAACTTGAGATGCTCCGCACCTTCAATTGCGGTATCGGCATGGTCGTCATTGCGACGCCGGAGCGGGCGGACGCCGTCGAAGCCACGTTGCGCGACGCGGGCGAACAGGTCCACCGCCTGGGCGAGGTTGTCGCGGGCGATGGTCAGGTCGCGATCGACGGTCTGGCCACGGCCTGGAGCGCGGCATGACCCGACTCAGGCTCGGCGTGTTGATTTCCGGGCGCGGGTCCAACTTGCAGGCGCTGATCGAGGCCACGGCCGATCCGACCTATCCGGCGGAAATCGTCCAGGTGATTTCCAACCGGCCCGATGCGGCCGGCCTGACACGGGCCGAGGCCGCAGGCCTGCCGTCGTTGATCGTCGATCACACAGCCTTCCCCGACCGGCCGGCCTTCGACCGGGAAATGACCCAAGCCCTTGAGGAGGCGAGCGTCGAGCTCGTCTGCCTGGCCGGCTTCATGCGCCTGTTGTCCGATGAGTTTGTCGATCATTGGCGGGATCGGATGATCAACATCCATCCATCCCTACTGCCCGCCTTCAAGGGTCTGGAGGTGCAGGAACGGGTTCTTGCCCGGGGCGCGCGCTTCGCCGGCTGCACCGTGCATTATGTGCGCAAGGAAATGGATACGGGCCCGATCATCGCCCAGGCGGCGGTGCCGGTGCGGGCCGACGACACGGCGGACAGTCTGGCCGCCCGCATTCTCGAACAGGAGCACCGGATCTATCCGCTGGCCGTCAGACTGATCGCCGAGGGGCGGGTCTCCATCGACGCGGGCGACCGGGCGCGGATCGCCGACTGGCCGACGGTGCCGGGCGTGCTGCTCAACCCGCCGGAAGCCTGAACCGGGTCCCGGCGCATGCCGGAAGCGGCGCTTAGCCGACGATGTCCAGGTCGCTGAAGAAATAGCGGATTTCGATTTCCGCGTTTTCCGGCGAATCCGACCCATGCACCGAATTGGCTTCGATGCTTTCGGCGAAATCCTTGCGGATCGTGCCTTCGTCCGCATTGGCCGGATTGGTCGCGCCCATGATTTCCCGGTTATGGGCGACGGCGTTCTCGCCTTCCAACACCTGGACGACCACCGGGCCGGAGGTCATGAATTCAACCAGGTCGTTGAAAAACGCGCGTTCACGGTGAACGGCGTAAAAGCCTTCCGCCTGTTTCTGGGTCAGGCGGACGCGCCGTTGGGCGACGATGCGCAGTCCGGCGTCCTCGAACCGGGCGTTGATCTGGCCGGTCAGGTTGCGCCGCGTGGCGTCGGGCTTGATGATGGAGAGCGTGCGCTCAAGAGCCATGATGTTCCCCTACTCGGTCTCGTTTGGATTGGCCGTCTTCGGGATGGAGCCATCCGGGCCGCCCGGAAGACGGCGCGGGTTATAGTCGGTCCGGTCCGACCTTGCAAGGAAAAGGCCAGCAGTACGGTCACACCCATTGTGATTTTCTCACCGGACTCCACTGGTAAGATGAACAGCATGAGGACTAAGAATGCAAAAAGTACAGA
>JANQIJ010000243.1 GCA_028282185.1 Rhodospirillales bacterium | reverse complement strand
TCGCCTGTTGAAGGCCGGAGGCCGGGGTGCCCGCGTTGGCCAGCGCATGCAGCGTCTGCTCGGCCGTTAGGCCCAGAATGCTGGCCGCCGCGGCGGCGGCGCCGAAGGTGCCGATGGTGCCGGTCGTGTGCCAGTATTCGTAATGCGCCGGATTGACTGCCCGGCCCAGGCGGTTGGAAACCTCATATCCGGCGACGATGCCGGTCAGAAGAGCCTGCCCCGACGCGCCCCGGGCCTGGGCCATGGCCAGCGCCGCCGAGACAACCGGCACGCCCGGATGGTATATGGCGTTGCGGTGAATGTCGTCGAATTCCACGGTATGGGAGGCGGCGCCATGGATGAAGGCGGCGGTCCGCGCATCCGTCATTTCACCAGAGGGGTAGAGCCGGGCACCGCCGCGGCCCAGGCAATCCGCATAGGCTTCGGTCAGGGCCGTGGCCGGCGCGATCACCGCGCCCGGCAGGGTGGCCGCGAACCAATCCAGCAGGCAGCGTTTCGCCATATGCACGACGTCGTTCGGTAGGCCGTTGAACCGAAGCCTGGCGGCATGGTCGGCGAACGGCCAAAGGGCGGACTGTTTCATGGACATGACGGCCTCCCGTTCCGGAGTTGGGGTTCCCGGTGCCTATTTCCCCGTGAACTGGGGCTTGCGTTTCTCCATGAAGGCGCGGCGGCCTTCCTTGTAGTCCTCCGAGGCGAAACAGTCGTCGACCACCTGCTGGCAGAGATCCATGTCGCGCACACTGTCGCCCTTGACGCTTTCGCCGACGACGACTTTTACCGCCTTTATGGTCAGGGGGGCGTTTTCGGCGATCCGCCGGGTGTAGTCGTCCAGATAGGGGTTGAGCATCGGCTTGGGCAGGAGGCGGTTGACCAGGCCCATGTCATGCGCTTCCTGGGCCGAGAAGCGGCGCGCGGTGAAGAACACCTCCTTGGCGTGGCTGGGGCCGACCAGGTCGACGAAGGGCTTCAGGCCGTCGACTCGGTACCCCAGGCCCAGCTTGGCCGCCGGAATGGCGAAGATCGCGCTTTCCTCGGCGATGCGGATGTCGCAGCAGACGGCGATGCCGACGCCGCCGCCGACGCAAGGTCCCTCGATCTTGGCGATGGTCGGCTTGACGCATTCGCGCAGCCGTCGCGACGCCGAATCCGTCGCCGTGTTGTAGATTTTGACGCCTTCCTCGGTCGAGCGGTTCTTCTCGAACTGGGAAATATCGGCGCCGGCGCAGAACGCCTTGCCGCCCTCGCCGGAGACGACGACGACGCGGACCGCGTCGTCGGCCTCGAAATCGTCGAGCACCGCCGGCAGATCGCGCCACATCTCATAGGTCATGGCGTTGCGTTTCGCTTGGTTGTCGAACCGGATGTACCCGACGCCGTCCCTTTTCTCGATGATCAACTGGTCGGTTACGCCGTCGATGGTCACTCCGTCCATGGATTTCCTCCCTTAAATCTCCGCATGCTTGTTCCGGCGACCGGGGCCGGGCTAAATTGGCTTCTCATTGTATACAATCAACCGCCGCGCGTTTCAGCAAACATCGGTTTGAATGCCTGATAAATTAGGAGCCGTCCTTGGGCGCTGCCATCGAAAGATTGACCGGCATACCGCTGCGTGACCAATGGCCCGCCTGGATGATCGGCCTGGGCCATGGCGGGACCCATTGGGTCTTGGCGACCTATTTGATCATGGCGCCGTTCTTCACCAAGGACTTGGGCATCACCTATACGGAAGCGGGCCTGTTGTTCGCGACCTTCCACTTGGCCAGTTTCCTGGCCAATTTCGGATCCGGCGCGGCGGCCGATATCGTCGGCCGGCGGGTCTTCCTGCAGGTCATCGCCCTGGTGTTCGGCGCGGCAGCCCTGGCCCTGATCTATTTCGCCGACGGGTTCTGGTTTCTGATCCCCGCCGTCGGCTTGATCGGTGCGACCAACAACCTGTGGCATCCGCCGGCGATTTCCTATCTGTCGAGCGCGTTTCCGCAAAAGCGGGGCTATGCCCTGTCGCTGCATGCCTTGGGCGCCAGCGTCGGCGACGCCATCGCGCCATTGGCGGCCGGTTTCCTGATCGCCTGGATCGGCTGGCGCGGCACGGCGCCGGCGGCGGCGATCCCAGTGTTCGTGATCGCGCTTTTGATGTTGATGGCCCTGGGACCCCGGGAAAAGGCGGAGAACGACGCCGCAGCCGTCAAGAAAATGTCGAAGAAGGATTACATCGGCGGTCTGAAGATGCTGGTGACCAACCGGCTGATCGCGGCGCTTTGCGTCACCGCCGGGTTCCGCACCATGACCATGATGGGCCTGTTGATGTTCCTGCCGTTCTATCTGGCGGACGAGATGGCCATGGGCGCCCAGGCCGTCGGCCTGACCATGATGGCGATGCAGATCGGCGGCCTGATCGTCACGCCGATCGCCGGCATTTGGTCCGACCGTTCGGGGCGCAAGCGGGTGGTTCTGGCCGGCTTTACCGGGACGACGGTGATCCTGGCCCTGCTGACCCTGATCGACAGTCCGCTCCTGTTGGTCGCCGGGGTGGCGTTCCTGGGGTTTTCGCTCTATGCCGCCCGGCCGGTGATGCACAGTTGGATGCTCGACGTGACGCCGCCGGCCATGGGTGGCAGCGCCACCAGCCTGATGTTCGGCACGCAGTCCCTGTTCAACATTACCATTCCGCCCTTGGGTGGCTGGATGGCCGACCAATGGGGCCTGACCTCTGTGTTCTACCTATTGGGCGGAACGATCCTGGTCGCCAACATCCTGGTGTTGTTCATCCCGGATTCGAAACAACCGACTGAGACCGCTTCAACGACTTAAAAGGAAATGAAAATGTCCGACGCCATTCTTGCCGAACTGACCGACCCGACGACGCTCCGCGTCGGCGTCAACATGGGAAACATGTTGCTCGTCACCGGCGAGCGCGCGAACGGCGACCCGGACGGCGTGTCGCCGGACATGTCCGGCGAGATCGCCAAGCGCCTGGGGCTCAAGGTCGAATACAAGTGCTATCCCATGCCCGGCGACGTGGCAGACGCGTTGGCGGAGGATGCCTGGGACATCTGCCTGATCGCGGCGGAGCCCAAGCGGGCCGAGACCATCAGCTTCTGCAAGCATTACACCGAGATTGAGGCGACCTATATCGTGCCCGAGGATTCGCCCTTCCAAAAGCCCGAGGACGTGGACCGGCCGGGGGTGAGGATCGCCGTCGCCAATCGGGCGGCCTATGACCTGTATCTGACCCGGTCGCTGCAACACGCGACCCTGGAACGGGCGACCGGTCTGGCCGGGGCGGTCGAGCTTTACAAGGCCGGCGGTTGCGACGCCCTGGCGGGGCTGGTGCCGGCGTTCAAGAAGAACATTCAGGAATTGCCGGGCAACCGCGTCCTGCCGGGGCGGTTCACGGCGGTGACCCAGTCCATCGGCACCAAGCCCGCGAACGTGAATTTGAAACAGTTCTGCGAGGACTTCATCGCCGAAAGTATCGCCAATGGCTTCGTGCAAAGCTTGATCGACAAGCACGGCGTGACCGGGCGGTTGATGGTCGCGACCTACGACTGACCGCGGTCGATCTTGTCGCCGGGGGGGCTCAAGCGGTGGCCGCTTGCGCGAGGCCTGCTTGTTTGATCAGTTGGCCGGCGGCTTTCCTGGCCTGGGCGGCTGCGTCCTTGCGGCCCGCCACATAGGCCATGACGATGGCGCCTTCGGCCAGGAGCATCAGGCTGGAGGCCAGGTCGCGGGGGTCGGCCGCGCCCGCGGCCTTGGCCAGATCGCGGAAATGGCGCCAGACCAGAATCTTATGGTCCGCCGCCGCCTTATGGATGGGGTTGTCGGCTTGGCCGAATTCGGCCGAGGCGTTGATGAACATGCAGCCTGAAAAGTCGTCCGATTGAAACCATTCGCCCAAAGCGTCGAACATCGCCAACAGGCGGTCTCTGGGCGTCTCCGCCAGGGCCCGGAGCCGTCCATCGATCCAGGCCAGGAACCGTTCGTCACGCCGGGCCAGGGCGGCCAGGATCAACTCGTCCTTCGACTTGAAGTGATTGTAGAGCGTCATCCGGGCGACGCCGGCTTCCTCGATCACTCGGTCGATGCCGGTGGCGTGGTAACCGTCGCGGTTGAACAGGCGCAGGGCCGTGTCGATCAAATGGTCACGTTTCGCCGAGGGCATGTCGGCCTCCGATAGAATATACAGAACGATCTATTATATGATGCATCGATCAATTTCAAGACCTGTGGCAAATCGAAGGCGCGAGGATAGAAGGTGCGAGGATAAGTGTCTAAAAATAAATAACCTGGAAGGTTGGCGACAAAGGAAAAAGCTGATTGACAAAATATACAGAACGGTCTATTAATTTCTTTAACGCAGCTTGTTCAACCTTAGCTCTCGGGGGACACCATGTTCAGCAAACTGTTTTTTCAATGCGCGGTCACGCGGGTTCTCGACAGCACCCTGACACGGGTGCTGAAGCGGATGGGCTGTGCGCCCACCGCTTGACGGACGGACCGCATCAAAAGTCACCCGGGAAGACGACGCGCTTAATGACGTGGTCCCGCCGGATTGATCGGCCGTCGCGTTGACCACTGACAACCTTGGATAAGGGACCGGATCATGCATACAAGCGATGTTGCCTTTACGCCGGCCGTGAAAGGCATTCAGGAGCGCAAGGGATCGCGCGACCGCTATGCCCGGATGGAAGAAAAGGGCGGATGGCCGGACCGGATCACGCCGGACCTGGCGGCCTTTCTGGCGGAGCGGGATTCGTTCTACTTCGCCACCGCCTCGGCCCAGGGCCAACCCTATATCCAGCACCGCGGCGGCAAGCCGGGTTTCTTGAAGATGGTCGATGATCATACCCTGGCCTTCGCCGATTTCGCCGGCAACCGGCAATACATCACCCAGGGCAATCTGGTCGACAACGACAAGGCCTATATCTTCTTGATGGATTACGCCAACCGGCGGCGAATCAAGCTTTGGGGCACGGCGAAGGTGGTCGAGGACGATCCGGCGCTATTGGCCCGGCTCGCCGATCCGGACTATGTCGCCGGCCGTCCGGAACAGGCGGTCGTCTTCACGGTCGCGGCCTGGGACGTGAACTGCCCGCAGCACATCACGCCGCGCTTCACCGAAGCTCAGATCGCCCAGGCGGTGGCGCCGCTGCAGGCCCGCATCGCCGAATTGGAGGCCCAGTTGGCGGTGCGTTCATAGGTCGCTTTCGGGGCTCGGGAAGAGCGGACCGGTGAGCGCTCAGAACTTCTCTGGCCGCAGCACTTCCACGTCGTGCAGATAGATCACGCCCGATTGGGTGTCGAAGTAGTCTTCGGCGATCCGCTGGGCGATTTCCTCGGCCGTTTCGCGGCTGGCGACGATGGCCTCGACCTTGACGATCGCGAAGTCATCTACGATCGACGGGTGATGCGTCGCGTGCAGGCCGTGCTGGCCCTTGCCGCCGCCTTCGAACAGGGAATACCCGGTGGCGCCGGCCTGATCGAGGATCTGGATGATTCCATTCTGGATCAGCTTCTCCGCGATGATCGATATGCGCGTGGCCTTGAACGTTTTCATGATTGTCTTCCCTTTCGGCCTGCCGATTGCTCGCACGGTTAGAGCTTAAAGACGATTTCCGCCAAGGCGAGAAAAAGCGGAATGCAGATGGCGATCGAGACCGGCGTCCCCACGCCGGTGGACGAGCCGATGAAGGCGGAGGGGTTCGCCGTGGGGATCGCCGCGCGCAGGGTCGGCGGCCCCGAAATATCAGAGTTCGACGCAGCCATTACCGCCAACAAGACCACTCCGCCGGGGCTGAAGCCCGTCGTGTAATGCGCGACGGTGCCAAGACCGAAGGCGACCAAACCGTGCAGGACCGGCGCCGCGAAGGCATAGGCGATGTACCAATGCGCGACCTTGCGGAGTTCGGCCAGACGGGCATAGGCCTCCATACCCATGACCAGCATCAGGATCGACAGCAGGCCGCGGAACAGGGGTTCATAGAACGTATCGAGCACCCGGTCGGGGATGGTCAATAGGCCAAGTGCCAGCCCCAGCAGCAGCGCCGACAGGGCGGAGCCCCGCAGACTGTCGGCAATGATCGGCCAGATGCGAACTGCGGCGACCGAGTCTCCAGCGGCCCGCCGCTTGTGAAGGTTGGCGAGAACGATCGCCAGGACCAATGCGGGAATATCCATGAACGGATAAAGCGCCGGCACCCAAGCCTCGAAGGCGAAACGCTCCTCCTCCATGATGATCATGGCCGCCGCCAGCGTCGACGCGCTGACCGCGCCGAATAGGCCCGAGGTCGCGATGGCGTCGTCGGTGCGGACGCCGGGTAGCCGGGCCAGCGTCAATCTGCCCAAGAGGACGATCAGGCAGCCGACGACTGCGGCGATGATCGCCGGCAGAATCAATTCGGCCAGTTCCGCCTGCCGCACCTCGATGCCGGCTTTCAAACCGATCTTCATCAACAGCATGAAGACGATAAACCGATAGATGGCGTCGGGGATTTCGAGCTTGCTGCCAAGGGCGGCGATGACCATGCCGCCGATCAGGAAGGCCAAAGTCGGCTTCTGAAACTGCGCAATGATGGTTTGCGCGAAATCCGCCAATAGATCCATGTCGTGCGTCCGTTTGTTGGGGTTGGTGTTCTTTGGGCTGTTCGGCGCGGATCATATGGGTTGGATTGGTTTTAAAAAAATTGATTGTTTAGAACGTTTCGTTTTATTTTTTATAACAATATGGGTGCACTGAACTACAAACACCTGCGGTATTTCTGGGCCGTCGCGCGGGTTGGTAACCTGACCCGCGCGGCGGCGCAGATGAACGTCTCGCAATCGGCCCTGTCCGTGCAAATCCGAAAGTTGGAGGACCAACTGGGGCAGAAGCTTTTTGACCGGCAGGGGCGGGCGCTGCACTTGACCGAAGCGGGGGCGATCGCCCTCGGTCATGCCAAGGCGATCTTCGCGACCGGGGATGAACTGCTGGCGGCGCTGAGTGGCGCCACGGACGCCCAACCGACCTTGCGGGTCGGTGCCATGGCGAGCGGAATTTTCAGATCGGTCTGCTGCGCCCCCTCCTGGCCGATGCCGACGCGCGGATCGTGCTGCGGTCGGGCACGCCTGAGACCCTTTTGGAAGATCTGAAGTTGCTCAACCTCGATCTCGTCCTGCTGAATTCACCGGCCGGTCGGGACCAGTCGCCGGCCTTTCGATCCCACCGGCTGTTCGAACAGCATGTCAACCTGATCGCCACGCCGGCGCGTCTGGCCCAAGGCGGATCGGTCATCGACCTGCTGCGCCGGCACCCCGTGATCCTGCCGGCGCCCGACAGCTCGATCCGCATCGGTTTCGATGCGCTGGCGCAGCGGCTCGGCATCCGGCCCCAAATCATCGCCGAGGCGGACGATATGGCGATGATGCGGCTTTTGGCGCGGGAAGACGTGGGAGTCGCCGTACTGCCGCCGGTCGTCGTCAGGGACGAGCTATCGACGGAGCAACTCGTTGAAGCGGGGCATCTCGAAGGCGTGGTCGAGACCTTCTACGCGATCACCGCCGAGCGCAAGTTTCCCAACGCCTTGTTGGCGCCGGTGCTGAAGGCCTCGATCGAGTTTTCCGGGGCTGGCCATACCTGAGGCCGAACGGACCGCTGCCCGGCGAATACAGCCGCGCCGCTGGAAACGGGGGCTGTCCAGCGGCTGCCCTTCCGCTCCCAATGACGGCAGTGGGGCCGGGCGCAGGTCGAAATGAGATCGCTGCCAATACCGGGATTACTCTTGTTGGACCGTCAGTTTAGCAACCGTTTTTCTGGCCGTTGGCGCGACGACCAGAACGACGGGAAACGCCACGGCCCAACTTTTCAACCACGCCGAGACCCATAGGCCCAGAAAATCGTCGGCCAGCCCGATTGAACTCAGCGTCGACACCCCGGAGACAACGAGGCTCATCAGCATCGACAGAACGAAACCAAAAGCAATATGCGCGTATTTCTGGGGAATCATGCGTGACGTCTCTGTGTTCTCCGGGCACCACAACGATGCCATATCTCGTGGGCCAAAAACCCCCATGAACTCGGCATTTGGGACAGGGGGCTGGAACAGGTCCTGAAAATAGCCGCCGATGAAAGCCGAAGGTCGCCCTAAGCCATCCAGGGCCGGCGGGCTTGATAGGTCTCGGCGAAGGCGCTGATCTCCGGCTCATGGACCAGGGTCAGGCCGATGTCGTCCAGGCCGTTCAACAGGCGGTGCTTGTCGAATTCGTCGATCTCGAACTCATAGCGCGCTTGGTCCGGCCCGGTGACGCTTTGGGTTTCCAGATCGATGGCGATTTCCGCCCCCGGCCCGTCATGCAATTGGCGGCGCAGCTTGGCGCAATCGCTTTCCGTGAGGATGACCGGCAAAACGCCGTTCTTGACGCAGTTGTTGTAATGAATGTCGCCCATGGAGGGCGCGATGACGGACCGGATGCCGTTGGCCACCAGGACGCCGACGGCATGTTCGCGGCTCGACCCGCAGCCCCAGTTCAGATCCGTGACGAGAACCCGCGCGTCGCGAAAGCCGTCCCGGTTGAGGACGAAGTCCTTTTCCGAGCCGTCCCCATGGAACCTGAGGTCGTGCAGGAAGCACTTGTCGAAATCCGGATCCTTTTCAGACCACCGGAGGAACCGGGCCGGGATGATCTGGTCCGTGTCGCAGTTCTGAATGTCGATGGGCGCCGCCGGGGCGGCAAAGGTTCGGAACGGCGCCAGCTTTTTCGGATGGCTCATGCCGCGTCTCCATCCAATAGGTCGCGGACGTCGGTCAGGCGCCCGGTGACGGCCGCCGCCGCCGCCATGGCGGGACTGACCAAATGGGTCCGGCTGCCGGGGCCTTGCCGGCCCTTGAAGTTGCGGTTGGAAGTGGAGGCCGCCCGTTCGCCCGGTTGCAACATATCGCCGTTCA
>JANQIJ010000240.1 GCA_028282185.1 Rhodospirillales bacterium | reverse complement strand
GGTCGCGGTCTTCATCATCGGCGTGGCCCAGGATGCCCTGACCGGTGCGCCCATGGGCTTGCATGCTTTGATCTTCCTGGCCGTTCAAGCCGTGGTTCTGTTCCAACACCGGTTCTTTCTGGGCAAATCGTTTCTGGTTCATTGGCTGGGTTTCGCCTTGGTCGGCGCCGGAGCATCCGTGTTGTCTTGGTTGTTGCTTTCGGCCTATCATGTGACACTGTTCGCCGGTGAGGCCCTGGTCTTCCAGTACCTCATGACCGTGGCGGTTTTCCCCTTCCTGGCCTTCGTCTTCTGGCGTTGGCAACAGGCCTTCCTGAAACAGGATTGATCGATGCAGGGCGACCAGGAACGGCAGAAACTGTTCGCCCGGCGCACGGCCATGCTGGTCGGCGGCAAGCTTGTTCTCATCTCGATGCTGGCCGGGCGGATGTATTATCTACAGGTCGTCAAGGGTGAGCAGTACAAAATGCTGGCCGACGAAAACCGGATCAGCCTGCGCCTTTTGGCGCCGCCGCGCGGACGGATTGTCGATCGTTTCGGAGTGCCCATCGCCGACAACAAGCAGAATTATCGGGTCATGCTGGTCAGCGAGGACACGCGGGGCCTCGGCGTCGATGGGGCGCTCGACCTGTTGAACGAAATCGTGCCCATGACGCCGGGCGAGCGGCGCCGCGTGCGCAAGGAAATCCGCCGCAACCGTTCTTTCGTGCCGGTCACCCTGCGTGAGAACCTGGATTGGGAAGACGTCGCCCGAATCGAGGTCAACGCCCCCGATCTGCCGGGTGTGATGATAGACGAAGGGCAAAGTCGCTATTATCCATATGGGTCACACTTGGCGCATGTCCTGGGCTACGTTTCGGCCGTCAACGAACAAGAAAAAACCGGCGACCGCTTGTTGGAACTGCCCGGTTTTCGAACCGGCAAGTCCGGCATCGAAAAGGTCCATGACCTCAGCCTGCGCGGATCCGGGGGCTCGTCCGAGGTCGAGGTCAATGCCTACGGCCGGGTGATCCGGGAACTGAACCGGCGCGAAGGCCTGCCCGGGGCGGAGATACGCTTGACCGTCGATCTCGGCCTGCAGATGTCGGTCAGCGAGCGCATCGCCCAGGAGAAAAGCGCTTCGGCCGTGGTCATGGACGTCCATTCCGGGGACATCCTGGCCATGGTGTCGCACCCCAGTTACGACCCAAACGGGTTCAACCGCGGGCTTGGCGTCGATGAGTGGAACGCGCTGGTCTCCGATCCCTTGGCGCCGCTGTCCAACAAGGTTACGGCCGGCCGCTATTCGCCCGGCTCGACCTTTAAGATGCTGGTCGCCCTGACCGCCCTGGAACGTGGTGTGATCAGTCCGCGGGCGAAAATTTTCTGCGAGGGATATGTCGAATTGGGCGACGGCAAGTTCCATTGCTGGCGCAAGGAAGGACATGGGATGATGGATTGCGCCGACGCCATTGCCCAATCCTGCGACGTCTATTTCTATGAGATCGCGCGCCGGGTCGGTATCGATCGGATCGCCGAAATGGCCCGCAGATTCGGGCTCGGCGAGCCGACGGGCATCGACCTGCCCGGGGAAAAGGGCGGCCTCGTCCCCGACAAAGCGTGGAAGCGCCGGGCGCGTGGCGCGTCCTGGCATCAGGGGGAAACCCTCGTTGCCGGGATCGGTCAGGGATACTTGCTGACGACGCCGTTGCAGATGCTGGTAATGACCGCGCGCCTGGTCAATGGGGGCCTGGCGGTAACGCCGCAGTTGACGAAGTCGGTCAGCACGACGGGGGTGCACGCGCCGTCGCCGAGCCTCGAGTTTCCGACGATCGGCATAGCACCCCGGCATCTTGCCGTGGTCCGCGACGCCATGGCCAAGGCGGTCGATAGCGCGCATGGTACGGCCCATGCCTCGGCGATCGCCGATCCGGCCCTAGCCATGGGTGGCAAGACCGGCACCGTGCAGGTGCGCCGCATCACCCGGGCCGAACGGGAAGCGGGGGTGAAGAAGAATTCGGAACTGCCGTGGAAAGAACGCGACCATGCCTTGTTCGTCGGCTATGCCCCGGTCTATCAGCCGCAATACGCCGTCGCGGTCGTCGTCGAACATGGCGGCAGCGGATCGAAGGTCGCGGCGCCGATCGCCCGCGACATTCTGTTGACTGCGCAAACCCGAGGATCCGGACGCGACGAACCGCTTGCCCTGCCGACCACGGCCGACGTCGGCACGATCGCCGGCGGCGATCGGCCTACAGCCGCTGACGAGGTCGCCGCTTTGGTCAATGAAAGGCTGCGCGACGAGGGGGCCGATCAATGAGGAGCCGGCAATGATTGCGCGCGACGACGCCCTCAACCCGCCAAGTTTCACCCTGCGGCAAAAACTGTGGCAAGTGCACTGGCTGTTTATTCTGCTGCTGATCGCGACGGCGGGGGTTGGTTTCGCCATGCTATATTCGGCGGCCGGCGGCAGCATCGACCCTTGGGCGTCGCGCCAGATGGTGCGGTTCGGTGTCGGCATGGCCGTCTTGATCGCTGTCGCGCTGATCGATATTCGGCTGTGGTTGAAATACGCCTATGTGTTCTACATGGCCACCTTGGCGCTGCTGGTGGGCGTCGAATTCGTGGGCATCGAAGGCAAGGGCGCGCAGCGCTGGCTTGACCTGGGGTATTTCGGCCTGCAGCCCTCGGAACTGATGAAGATTGCCTTGGTCTTGGCTCTTGCCCGGCACTTCCACGGGACGTCGATCGACGACGTGCGCCGTGTCCGCTATCTCTTGGTGCCGTTCTTGCTGGTCGCCGCGCCGGCGGCGCTGGTCCTGCGCCAACCGGATCTGGGCACGGCGCTGATGTTGATCATCACCGGGGCAGCGATCTTCTTCGCCGCCGGCGTGCGGTTGTGGAAATTCGTGCTGGTCGGCGGCGCCGCCCTGGCCGCTATGCCCGTGGCCTGGCAGTTCCTGCGCGACTACCAGAAACAACGGGTGCTGACCTTCCTCAATCCGGAAAACGATCCCTTGGGTGCCGGCTATCACATCATCCAGTCGAAGATCGCCTTCGGCTCCGGCGGGGTCGTCGGCAAGGGCTTCATGCAGGGCACGCAGAGCCATCTCAACTTCCTCCCGGAAATGCAGACCGACTTCATTTTCACCATGCTGGCCGAGGAGTTCGGTCTGGCCGGCAGTCTGGCCCTGCTCGGCCTCTATGTCATCATCCTGATTTATGGCGTCGCCATCAGTCTGCGATGCCGCACCCAGTTTGGCCGCCTGGTCGGGGTCGGCATCACCGCAACCTTTTTCCTCTACGTCTTCATCAACATGGCCATGGTCATGGGGCTGGTGCCCGTGGTCGGCGTCCCCTTGCCGCTGATTTCCTATGGCGGGACGGCGATGATGACCTTGCTGTTCGGGTTCGGTTTGTTGATGGGTGCTTGGGTCCACCGTGACGTGGTCGTCGGCCGGCGGGGGCTTAGCGAGGATCTGTAGCGCCGGGCGCCAATAGGCTTGCCGCGACCGGGTTCGTCGGGAGCGGGCGCATTCCTTGGTTAATGGGTTCGAAACCGCGCGTCCATCCATATGGGCCGTGCCTCGACAGGCCCGCCGGGGTCTGCTAAAACCCCGCCCTTCTCTCGAATGTGCGCAAATGCGTTGTCGCGGCTTACGCCGCTCGGGATTTGCGTCATGGAGCGGGCCTGTAGCTCAGTTGGTAGAGCAGCTGACTCTTAATCAGCGGGTCCGGGGTTCGAGTCCCCGCAGGCCCTCCATTTTCCATATCTCACGGTAATTCGCTTCGCTCATACCTCCGATGGGGCGCGCTGACCGCGCGGCGCCCGCTTGGGCGTTGGGCCGGGAGTTCAATATTTCTCCCGCCGGCTCCTCCATCCACCCGCGCATTCAAAAATGCTCAGGCCGCGGCAAGGATTGTATCCGCCAAGCAGGCGTGGCCTGGCGGGCATTCATGCTGGCGCGGGAAAATCCGATGCCGAAACGGCGGGGACGGGGCCTGGGCGGGCTGGGTGCGGCGGTTCACCCTGGCTTGGACCGCTGCGCCGATTAGTGATACCTTCTCGGCGGAACGAATGTTGGGCGCGGATCGGAGCATTAGACGAATCCCGGTTGGCGCAAGATATCATAAAGGATCGTGAAACATGCCGCAGGACGCCGCACCGAAGGCCGACGAGGTCGCCGCCACGGAGACCACGCAGAACGTGGAGATCAGGGACGAGATCGCCAGCCTGCAGGACGAGATTGCCCAGGTCGGCAAGGTCGCGGAGCAGATCGACGCGATTGCCAAACAAACCAACTTGCTGGCTTTGAACGCGACGATCGAGGCCGCCCGCGCGGGCGATGCCGGCAAGGGATTTGCCGTGGTCGCAGGCGAGGTCAAGAACCTGTCCGCGCAGACCGCCAAGGCCACGGCAGAGGTTGGCGAAGTCCTGGAAAACCTGCGTCGGCGGGTCGATCACCTGGCGGGTCTGCTGTAGCACCAGCCACATCCACGGCGAGCCGTTTCGCGCCGAGCGCCCCGGGTTGGGTGGCGTCGTGCCGCCATCCCGGCGCGGGTCTTGTCGGTATGGTCGGCATGGCGCGCCCCGGTCCGCCCCAGTATCTTGACCGGGTGTCTCGGCCGGGCGGCGCGCCCAGATGTCTGGCCCGCGTGATCGGCGGCCTGTGATCAGGCGACCTGCCGGCCCTCCAGCCATACACCCATCACCACCGGAACGCCGCCATGCAAGCGGACACGAACCAGATCGGCCCGCTTGCCCGGCGCGATCTCACCCCGGTTGTCGAGCCCGGTCATCTTCGCCGGCTCGGCGGACGCGGCGGCGATGGCGTCGGGCAGGGTCATGCCGTGGCGCCGGTGCAACAGAAAGGCGCCATGGATCAGCGACATCGGTACGTAATCAGAGGCCAGGCCGTCGAGCAGGCCGGCCTCGGCCAGTTCGCCGGCCGAGACATTACCTGAATGGGAGCCGCCCTTGACCACGTTGGGGCTGCCCATGATGTTTTTCATGCCGCGATCGCGGGCGGCTTGGGCGGCGGCCTGGGTGGTCGGGAATTCGGAAATCAGAATGCCGTCGCGATGGCCTTCTTCGACGTGTTCGACCGTCGTGTCGTCGTGACTGGCCAGCGGGATGCCGCGGGCGCAGCAGG
>JANQIJ010000205.1 GCA_028282185.1 Rhodospirillales bacterium | reverse complement strand
CACCACTTCCTCCACGCCGTCCATCCCCGGAAGGTCGAACATAGTGTCGAGAAGGATGTTCTCCATGATCGAACGCAGCCCGCGGGCGCCGGTTTTACGCTCGACCGCTTTTTGCGCGATGGAACTCAAGGCACCGTCGGAAAAGTTCAGCTTCACCTCTTCCATCTCGAACAGGCGCTGATACTGCTTGACCAAGGCGTTCTTCGGTTTGGTGAGGATTTCCACCAACGCCGCCTCGTCCAGATCCTCCAGCGTGGCAACCACTGGAAGGCGGCCGACGAATTCCGGGATCAAACCGAATTTCAACAGGTCTTCCGGCTCGACCTCTGACAGGATTTCCCCTGTCTGGCGCTCGTCCGGCGCCCGGACATCGGCGCCGAAACCCATGGACGAGCCCTTGCCGCGTGCCGAAATGATCTTATCGAGGCCGGCAAAAGCGCCACCGCAAATGAACAGGATGTTGGTGGTATCGACCTGCAGAAACTCCTGCTGGGGATGCTTGCGCCCGCCCTGCGGCGGTACGCTGGCCACCGTACCTTCCATGATCTTCAACAGCGCCTGCTGCACGCCTTCGCCCGACACGTCGCGCGTGATCGAAGGGTTGTCGGACTTTCGGCTGATCTTGTCGACCTCATCAATGTAAACGATCCCGCGCTGCGCCCGCTCGACATTGTAGTCGGCGGCCTGCAATAATTTCAGGATGATGTTCTCGACGTCTTCGCCGACATATCCGGCCTCGGTCAGGGTTGTCGCGTCGGCCATGGTGAACGGCACGTCGAGAATTCGCGCCAAGGTCTGGGCCAAAAGCGTCTTTCCGCAGCCGGTGGGTCCGATCAGCAGAATGTTGGATTTGGCCAATTCGACATCGTTGTTCTTGGTGCCGTGGTTGAGCCGCTTGTAATGGTTATGGACGGCAACCGACAAGACCCGCTTGGCGTTGTTTTGGCCGATCACGTAGTCGTTCAGTACCGAGCAAATATCCGGCGGCGTCGGTACGCCGTCGCCGGTCTTGACCAAGTTGGTCTTGTGCTCCTCGCGGATGATGTCCATGCAAAGTTCGACGCATTCGTCGCAGATGAACACCGTCGGTCCGGCAATGAGCTTGCGGACCTCATGCTGGCTCTTGCCGCAGAACGAGCAATAAAGGGTATTTTTCGAATCGCTACTGCTGGATTTCGTCATTACCGTTTCCGTGGCGCAGGTTGGCCGCGCCCTTCCATTGAGCGCATGTTAGCCGGAGCATCGGCCCTCACTCAATCACTATTGCGACGTATTTCTTACGCCCTGGGGCATAAAGGCGCGGTTAAAGCGCGGAAAAACCGACGATCCAACGTCTAATCGCCCTTGCCTTCGCCGTTCTCGCCGTCTTCCGTATCGGGCCGGGCAGATACGACCTCATCGACAAGGCCGAACTCCTTGGCTTCCTCCGGCGTCAGGAATTTGTCTCGTTCCATCGCGTTTTCAATGACTTCAATGTCTTGCCCCGTATGCTCGACATAAATCTCGTTAAGCCGTTGGCGAAGGCTGAGAATCTCCCGCGCGTGGATCTCAATATCCGTCGCCTGTCCTTGAAACCCGCCCGAGGGCTGGTGGATCATGATCCGCGCATTGGGCAATGCGTAGCGCTTGCCTTCCGCACCGGCGGCCAGCAGCAACGAGCCCATGGACGCGGCCTGCCCGATGCAAACGGTCGATACGGCCGGCCGGATGTAGCGAATCGTGTCATAAATCGCCAGTCCGGAGGTCACGATCCCGCCGGGCGAGTTGATGTAGAAAGCGATGTCCTTCGTCGGGTTTTCCGATTCCAAGAACAGCAACTGCGCGCAGATCAGACTGGAAACATGATCTTCGACGCCGCCGGTAAGGAAGATGATGCGCTCCTTCAACAGCCGGGAATAAATGTCATAGGCACGTTCGCCCCTATTCGTCGTTTCCACGACCATGGGGACCAAGCTGTTCATATAGGTATCGACGGGATTTCTCATTGCCTGTCCTTCGTATCTTCTTGTCGGGCGCTGACGGGTGTTGCCCACCTATTCGCCGCCGCTCTCTGCCTTACTTGCCGTTTTCTTCTTGGCCGCCGGTTTCTTCGTCGTCCCCGCGCCATCGTCCGCATCCGCCTTCTTTTTGGCTTTCGACGCGGCCTTTTTCTTCGCAACCGGCTTCTTCTTGGGCTTCTCCTCCTCTTGCTCTTGCTCAAGCGCCTTGATCAAATCCTCGACCGTGGTCGGCTTTTCGTCGACCTGGGCAAGTTCGATAATGTAGTCGACGACCTTTTCCTCGAAGACCGGTGCCTTGATCTGTTCTTGGGCCTGTTCGTTCGAGCGGAAGTACTCCAGAACCTGCTGTTCCTGCCCCGGGTACTTTTGCGCCTCGCGCATCATCGCCCGGTTGACGTCCTCCTGGGAGACCTGGATGGCGTTGGCGCGGCCGACTTCCGACAACAACAACCCTAATTTGACGCGACGTTCGGCAATCTCGCGAAACTCGGCCTTATGTTCGTCGTCGGTCTTGTCGTCGTCGTGATCATGCCCCTTCCGCTGAGCTTCGAACTGGGCCCAAATGCTCTCGAATTCCTGTTCGACCATACGCGACGGCGTCTCGAAGTCATGCGCTTCGGCCAGCTTGTCCAGCAATGTCCGCTTGGTCTGCATACGGGCCATCTCGTCAAATTCGCGGCGCTGTTCGTCAACGATCCGTTCCTTCAAGGCCTCCAAGGTCTCCGATCCGGCTTTCTTGGCCAGGTCGTCATCGATCTCCGCCGGCTTGGCCTCGCGGATTTCGTGCAGGGTGACGTCGAATTCAGCGTCCTTTCCAGCCAGTTCCTTGGCCCCGTAGGCTTCGGGGAACGTGACCTTGACCACGGTCTCCTCGCCAGCACCCAAACCGATCAGTTGATCCTCGAACCCGGGAATGAACGAGCCGGATCCCAATTCCAGGTGATAGCCGTCGGCCTTGCCGCCGGCGAACTCCTCGCCATCCAGCTTACCCAGGAAGTCGATCACCACGACGTCGCCGGCCTTCGCCTTGCGTTTGGAAGAAATCGGCTCGGACGACTTATGGGCGGCGGCCAAGTTTTCCAGCGCCTCCGTGACTCGCTTTTCATCGGGTTTCAGGACCATCTTTTCGAGCTTCAACTCGGAAAAATCCATGGTCTTGATTTCCGGCAGGATATCGACCGCCAGGGTATATTCCAGGTCGGCGCCTTCATCGAACGAGGTGATCTCGACCTGAGGCTGGCCGGCGGGGCGCAAGCCCTTTTCCATCAACGCCTGGGCCGAGGAATCGTTGACCGCTTGATCCAGGATCTCGCCCATGATAGCCGGTCCGAACCGCTTGCGCAGGAGGGCGACGGGCACCTTCCCCGGGCGAAACCCCGGCAAGCTGGCGGTGGCGGCCACCTCTTCCAGGCGCAGATTGATCTTTTCTTCGATGTCCTTGGCGGCCACGGTCACCTTGAACTCGCGGCTCAGGCCCTCGGATTTTGTCTCGACGACTTGCATGGGACTCCCGTTTCGGCGATTTGTTCGGCGCCCATTGGCGCCGGGGGAAATGAAGATGATCGTGTCGGTGAGGCGAGCGTTATAAGCCGCCGACCGCCGACCGGCAATGATAACTTGACGGCGAAACCCGCCAGATCAAGGGCGGACGGTCGGGCCGTCGCTTTCGCACCGGCGCCAGCCGCAATCGATGGCCCGTCACACGCAGCCAAAGGCGTAAGGGCGGTGCCGCCAGCGAGAGTAAAGCTTGAACCCAGCAGCCTTGAACTGTTCCCATACGAGCACGGTCGCCTTCCAGGGCGATCATTCAAGCAAGTGTCCGACGCAGTGGGGAATCAAAAACCATCGCGAAGCGATGGTGCGGGCGGAGGGACTCGAACCCCCATGACCGAAGTCACCAGGACCTAAACCTGACGCGTCTACCAGTTTCGCCACGCCCGCCACCGGTGCGTCCGGTCTTAGAGCAAATCCGCCGCCGGGTGAAGGGGCCGGGCGGTTGGCCCATCAGGTCTTCAACAGGGATTTGACGCCCGACGACAGATCGACCGCACCGGCCGAGGTATAGGCCTCGTGGTTGGCCTCGATCCGACCCAGGTCATACAGATAATTCACCATCAGGCCCGCCGCCTGGGCCATGCCCTTCTCAGACCGGTCGCCCAACCAGTTCAAACGCTCCAACCGGGCACCGTTGGAAAGATGAAAATGCGCCACCGGATCGCGCGCCCGGTCGCCCGCGCGTTTTTCCTGCGCCAGGTAGCGCGCCGCCAGGCGGGTCAACGGCCCCTTCAAGGCCTCGCAAATTGCCGCGTTGGTGTGCCAGTCGGGCATCGCCAGGACGGAGACCAGTGACCCCTTGGCCCCGCCCTTACGGCCACAGGCAGCATTAAGCGCCCTGCGCTCTTCGGCGGTGAAAAGGTTCGGCTCGCCGTCGGCAACCGTTGCGTCAAGCCATTTTCGGAACCCGGGAATCGGCGACAAGGTCGAAAACGTCTTAAGGTTGGGAAACTCGGCCGACAATTCCTCCACCACCCGCTTGATCAGGAAATTGCCGAAACTGATGCCCGCCAAACCACGCTGTGCGTTGGAGATGGAATAAAAGATCGCCGTATCGGCGGATAGCGGATCGACCGAGGGGGCGCTCGTATCGAGCAGCACCTGAACATCGCCGGATATCCCGTTGACCAGGGCGACCTCGACAAAGATCAGCGGTTCATCGGGCATTCTTGGGTGGAAAAAGCCGAAACACCGGCGGTCCGAATCCAAGCGGTTCTTGAGGTCTTCCCAACCGTCGATGGCGTGCACCGCCTCATAGGCGATGAGCTTCTCCAGAAGCGCCGCCGAGGCGGAATCCCAGGCGATCTGGCGCAACTCGAGGAAATCAACATCGAACCAGCTGGCCAAGATGTCTTTCAGGTCCGAATCCATGGCCTTGAAGGCCGCGTCCTTGCGCGCCAGCGGCATCAATTCGGCCCGCAAATCGACAAGAAACTTAACGCCTTCCGGCAGGGCGTTGAACTGGGTCAAGAGTTTACGCCAGGGTGCCTGCAGCGCGCCCTTCAGAGCGACTTGCGCGCCAAGCCGCTGATCGCTGTCCGCGGCCCGCCTGAAGTCGCCGATCGCCTGCTCGACGGCGCTGTCATCGACACCGAAGTTCTCCGCCATCAGACGCAGGAACTTCTCCCGGCCCACTGAATCCAGATTCAGATAGACCCGACCCAGCGCCGCCGCCCGAACCCGCGAAGACACGTCGCCGCCCTTGTTTTCCAGACAATCGCGCATTTGCACGAGCAACTGATGGGCATCGTCTTCCGGCAGGTCCGGCCGCGTGCTGGCCGCTTCCTCGCCATAGGATGAACCGGCGATGGCCTGCCATCCACGGCGCAGGTTCTTCAGTGTGCGATCAAGGAAACTGGCGGATTTGTGTTCGGTCATGACGGCTCCTTGGGGGCTGGGGCGCAGCGCAAACCTTCGTTCGACGGGACGCCTGCGATACTGGCCCCCGGCCGACGGACGCCAACGGACCCAGGCGGTCTCATGCGATGGT
>JANQIJ010000166.1 GCA_028282185.1 Rhodospirillales bacterium | reverse complement strand
CTTTCACGGGCCTGCGCATCGGTCTGGCGGCGGCCCGCGGTCTGGCTTTGGCGTGCGGCCTGCCGGTGGTTGGGGTGACGACGCTTGAGGCGGTCGCCGCGGGAATCCCAACGGACATCCGCGGCCCGGGCGCGGTCTTGGCCGTGCTCGACAGCAAACGGGCGGACGTCTATGCCCAGTTGTTCGACCCGCGTCTGGCGCCGCTCTGCCCGCCCGCCGCGGTTTTTCCCGACGGCCTGGCGGCCTTCGTCGCGGCGGCGGCCCACGGGCCGTTGCAGGTCGTCGGCGACGCGGCGGGTCCGGCCGTTGATCGCCTGGCTATCGCCGGGGTCGGGGCGCAGGCGGCCGAGGCGCCCGGCGTGCCCAATGCGGCCATCATCGGGGAACTGGCAGCGGCCCGCGTCGTGTCCAATCGGGCGATGGAACCGCCGGCGCCGCTCTATCTGCGACCGCCGGACGTGCAACTGCCCAAGGCGGGGGGACGGCTTCGCCCGTGATTATCGCCCGGCCTGGATTTTCCGCTCCTACGACTTTCTGATGACCAGCCGATGGGTGGCCTCGGTCGCGTCGCGCTCACCGTCTTCCGGCGCAAGACTGAGCACCTCATGACCATGGTCGCGCACCGATCGGGGCACGTTTTCCAGCGGCTCGCCGCCGCGCAGGCGGACCTCCAGAACCTCTCCGGGAGAAAGGCGCTCGATGTACAGCTTCGTTTTGACGAAGGTCATGGGGCAGACCTCGCCGGTGATGTCGAGGAAGTGTGCCCCGTCCGTCATTGGGCGGCCTTCGGTATCGCCGTTGCGATCTCTGGTGGTCATGGATAAAACCGGTCGATTGCTTGTTGTTCTCAAGATACGGGTTTATATAACCCTGGTGCGTTCAAATAAAACGCCTTCACCTATTCTTGAAGGTGAATATTAGGCGGCTTGATCGCCGGTTTCGTTTTCGACCTTTTTACTGGCGCCGCCCTTGAGCGCCTGGACCCCGACCAAGGAGACCGCCCGTCCATGTCAGATAAGCCGAACAAGTCAGATTTGATTGAGTTGACCACGGAGATCGTCGCCGCCCATGTGGGCAATAATGCGACCCAGCCGGGCGATATTCCGGGCCTCATTAACGAGGTCTACGCCGCCCTGGCCAACGTAGGGGAGGCATTGCCACAAACCCAGCGGCCCAAGCCGGCGGTGTCGCCCAAGAAGTCGATTTTTCCGGACTACATCGTGTGTTTGGAGGACGGAAAGAAGCTGAAGATGCTGAAACGCCACCTGAAGACGGCCTATGACATGACGCCCGAGGAGTACCGCGAGCGTTGGGGCCTGGCGCCCGACTATCCCATGGTTGCGCCGAATTATGCGAAACATCGCTCCAACCTGGCGAAGAAAATCGGCCTCGGAACCAAGTCGCGTCGTCGCTAGGGGGCTTTGGCTTGCGCGCGACCCGGTCTATAGTGTCAGCCAAGCCAAGCCGTCAGGCCATTGATTGAGAGCCGCAGTCCAGGATATGCCGGAAACACGAATTGAACGCCTCTGCATCGAGAAAGGCATGAAGATGACCGAACAGCGGCGCGTGATCGCCCGCGTTCTCTCGGTCGCCGACGACCATCCGGACGTCGAGGAAGTGCATCGCCGGTCGGCCGACATCGACGATCGCATTTCCATTGCCACGGTGTATCGGACCATGCGTCTGTTCGAAGAGGCGGGCATCGTCGAGCGTCATGATTTCGGTGACGGGCGGTCGCGGTACGAGGAAGCGACGGACGACCATCACGACCACCTGATCAACGTTCAGTCCGGCGAGGTCATCGAGTTCCAGAACGACGAAATCGAACGCCTGCAAGAGGCGATCGCCAAGGAACACGGAATGCTGCTGGTCGGGCATAAGCTTGAGCTTTACGGGAAACCCCTCAAAGAGAATGATTAGTCCCGACGCAACGGAGGGCGGCGCATCGTGAACGCACGAGGGCTGCGGGAGCCCCGCCGGAAGCTCCACGTCAAGACCTACGGCTGTCAGATGAATGTCTACGATTCCGAGCGCATGACGGCGCTGCTGGCGCCGCTCGGTTATGCGCCGACGGCGGATCTGGACGACGCGGACATGGTGTTGCTGAACACCTGCCACATTCGCGAGAAGGCGGCGGAAAAGGTCTATTCCGAGCTTGGCCGCATCCGCCTGGTCAAAGAGGCGCGCCGGGCCAAGGGGCGGGACACTATCTTGGCCGTCGCGGGCTGCGTCGCGCAGGCCGAGGGCGAGGAGGTTCTGCGCCGCGCGCCCTTCGTCGACATGGTCTTCGGTCCGCAAACCTATCACCGACTGCCGGAGATGGTCGCCCGCCTGCACCGTCGGTCCGGCGCCGTCCTGGACACCGCGTTCCCCGAGGAATCGAAGTTCGACCACATGCCGCGATCGTCGCCCGTGGACGGCCCCACGGCCTTCCTCACGATTCAGGAAGGCTGCGACAAGTTTTGCACGTTTTGCGTCGTGCCCTATACGCGCGGGGCCGAATTCTCGCGCCCCGTGGCCCAGGTGGCGGCGGAAGCGCGGGCCCTCGCCCAGCAGGGCGCGCGCGAGGTCATATTGCTGGGCCAGAACGTGAATGCCTATCACGGCGTTGATGACGAAACCGGTCAAGAGGTTGGCCTGGGCGAGCTGATCCGTCGCTTGGCCGGGACCGACGGTCTCGACCGGTTGCGCTATACCACGTCCTACCCGGCCGAGGTCGACGACGCCCTGATCGCCGCCCATGCGGAAATTCCGGCCTTGATGCCGTTCCTGCATTTGCCGGTGCAATCGGGATCGGACCGGGTTCTCAGCGCCATGAACCGCCGGCACGATCGCGTGTTCTATCTCGATTTGGTCGAACGCCTGCGCCGGGCGCGGCCGGATCTCGGCCTGTCGTCCGATTTCATCGTCGGCTTTCCCGGCGAATCGGACAAAGATTTTCAGGAGACGCTCGATCTGGTGCGCCGGGTCGAATTCATCCAGGCCTATTCGTTCAAGTACAGCCCGCGCCCGGGAACCCCGGCCGCGGCCATGGACCTGCAGGTTCCTGAGGACGAGAAGGACGCTCGCTTGACCGAACTGCAAGACCTGCTCAATGTTCAGCAGACGGCATTCAACGCCGCCTGTATCGGCCGACGCCTGCCGGTCCTATTGGAGCGGCCGGGCCGCCACCCGGGCCAGTTGGTCGGCCGCAGTCCCTACATGCAGGCCGTGCACGTCGACGCTTCGGAGGACAAGCTCGGCCAGATCATCGATTTGGAGATAACACGGGCGGGCGCCAATTCCCTGGGTGCCCGGCCGCTTGTCCCCGCCCGCCCGCCCGCCGTCACTGAGGTCGCGGCGCGCCACGCGCCGGAGGCAAGCCTGTGAGCAGCCGTGCACATCACCAAATGGCGTTCGACGACAACGGTCTGGCGGCGGCGCTGTTCGGACCGCATCACGGCCACCTGGCGCAAATTGAGCAAGGCCTGGGCGTGAGCATTCATGCGCGCGGCAACGAAGTCGCGATTTCCGGCAATGACGCCGCGGTCGACCGGGCGGCGAAGGTCTTGAATGTGCTTTATGGCCGATTGGAAAAAGGCCTGGACGTCGATGCCCAAGAGATCGACGGGGCGCTGCGCATGTCCGAAGGTGCCGGCCCCAAGGCGAACGGCGCCGAGGTTACGGTGCAGACCCGAAATAAGGTGATCTCTCCGCGGTCGGCGACGCAGGCGGCATACCTGAAGGCGATTGACGAATCCGAATTGGTGTTTGGCCAGGGCCCGGCCGGCACCGGCAAGACCTATCTGGCCGTGGCCAAGGCGGTCGAGCGCCTGGTTCAGGGGCGGGTCGATCGCATCATTCTGTCCCGTCCGGCGGTCGAGGCCGGCGAGCAGCTGGGTTTCTTGCCGGGCGACATGCGCGAAAAGGTCGATCCCTATCTGCGGCCGCTGTATGATGCGCTTTACGACATGCTGCCGGGGCCGCAGGTGGTCAAGCGCTTGGAAAGCGGCGCCATCGAGGTCGCGCCCCTGGCCTTCATGCGTGGCCGCACCTTGGCCAATGCCTTCGTGATCCTGGACGAAGCCCAGAACACCACGCCCGTGCAGATGAAGATGTTTCTCACCCGCTTGGGCGAGAATTCATCGATGGTCATCACCGGCGACCTCAGCCAGGTCGATTTGCCGCGCGGCATCCGATCCGGTCTGCGCGACGCCATCGATGTTCTGTCGCAGACCAAGGGCGTGCGGTTCGCCGAGTTCACGGAAAAAGACGTGGTCCGTCACCGCCTGGTCGCCCGCATCGTTCAGGCCTATCAAGGGGTCGAGGCGGAACGCCGGACCGGCGCGCGCTACGAACATTATGAAGATGGCGGGGATGGTTGAGGCCGCGACCGAGGTCTATGTCGAGATCGCCGATCCGGCCTGGTCCGGGGCGGGCTTGGGTGACCTGGAGGGACGGGTTGTCGCCTGTGCCCGCGCGGCCCTTGCGGCGGCGCCCCGCGGGACGATTCCGGCGGACCGGCCGGCCGAGATTGCCGTCCTGCTCTGCGACGACGCCCGTATGGCGCGATTGAACGGCGCGTTTCGCGACAAGTCGGGGCCGACCGACGTGCTGTCCTTTCCCGCTGGCGACGAGCCGCGGCCGGAGGATCCGACGATCCCTGTTTTGCTCGGCGATTTGGCCATCGCCTTCGGTGTCAGCGAGCGCGAGGCCCGCGCCGCGGGCATTCCTCTCGGCGACCATTTATCTCACCTGGTGGTGCATGGTATCTTGCATCTGCTCGGATTCGACCACGGGACCGAAGCCGAGGCCGCGCGCATGGAGACCCTTGAGATCCGCGTGCTGGCGGGGCTGGATGTCCCCGATCCCTATGCGCGGCTGCCGGCGATTCCGGCGCCCGACGCTGTCAAAGGCTAAGGCTGACTGGACGAACATGACCGACGAACGCTCGAGTCCACCGCCTCCCGCGCCCGGGGCCGCCCCCCGAGAACCCCTGGCCGAATCATCGACCGATTCGCGCGTCAGTGAACCCCGAACGGCTTCGCCCTGGCAGCGATTCGTCAGGCGCTTTCGCAATGGCGGCAACGGGTCGGTCCGCGAGGCGCTCGAGGAGATCATCGAAGAGCGGGCCGAGACGGCGGAGCCGATCGACGAGGGTGAGCGTCAGCTATTGACCAACATCCTGACGCTCAAGGGTCTGTCGATCGGCGATGTGATGGTCCCCCGGGCCGATATCGTCGCCGTCGATGTGACCACGCCGCGCGCGGAAATCGTCGACATCATCGCCCAGGGCGGTCATTCGCGCCTGCCCGTTTATCGCGAGACGCTGGACGACGCCATGGGGATGATACACATCAAGGATCTGTATCTTTGGCGCGGCCCGGAAAACGAATTCGACCTGGCGAAGCTGTTGCGCCGGCTATTGTTCGTCGCGCCGTCCATGGAGGTCATGGAGCTGCTGCTCGAAATGCGGGCGACGCGCTCGCACATGGCGCTTGTCGTCGACGAATACGGCGGCGTCGACGGCCTGGTGACGATTGAGGATCTGGTCGAGGAGATCGTCGGCGAGATTGAGGACGAACACGACCGGACGTCCGAGCCCGTGCTGCAAACCAATGAAGACGGATCCTATACAGCGGACGCGCGGCTGACCCTTGAAGCCCTTGAGGCCCGTTTCGGTCCGCTGGTCGATGAGGAGGAGCGCGAAGATATCGACACGCTGGGTGGTCTGGTGTTTTCAATTGCCGGGCGTGTGCCGATCCGGGGCGAGCTGGTGATCCATCCGAACGGTCTGGAGTTCGAGATTTTGCAGGCCGACCCAAGACGGATTCACGAGGTGCGCCTGTGGCGATCGCGTCCGGGCGACGCTGCCGGGGAAGGCCGCGGCGGACCGGAAGCCGCCGGGGCTGAGCCCGCCGGCGAATGAACCAAGCGGCGGCTTGGCCCGAACGCCTGTCTCGGTTCGCCCGCGACCTGGCGGGATGGCGTCGCCGACGTGTCGCGCTGGCGTTGGGCGTTGCCGCCGCCGGGGCCCTGCCGCCCTATCACCTGGTGCTTCTGTTGATTCCCGCGTTGGCCGGGCTGATGTGGCTGGCCGTGGCCCAGGCGCGCCCGCGCGACGCCTTCGCCGTCGGCTTGTGGTGGGGCGTCGGCCATTGCGCCGCTGCCTACTACTGGATTTCCCATTCGTTGACCGTCGATGCCGCCAGGCACGCCTGGCTGATCCCCGTCGCCGTGATCGGTTTCGCCGTCGTGCTGGGCCTGTTTCCGGCCCTGGTCGCGGCCGCCCTGAACGGCCTGCGGCGCTGGCGCGGCCTCGGTCCCGAGGCGCCCCCCGGGCTGTCGACGGCACTTCTCTTCGCCGGTTTATGGGCGTTGGCGGAATGGCTTCGCGGCTGGGTCTTCACCGGGTTTCCCTGGAACCCCCTGGGCAGCGTCTGGACCTTCATCGATCCCATGTTCCAGGCGGCTGCGGTTCTCGGCGTCTACGGTCTTGGTTTGGTCACCGTGCTGGCGGCGGTTCTCGCGGTTTCGCCGGGCGGCAAGGCCGGTCGCGCGGTTCGGGGGCCTGTCCTGACGGTCGCCTTGTTGATCGGCCTTTACGGTTATGGGGTGTTGCGCCTGGACGGCGTGATAACGGAACTTGCCGAGGGCGTCACCCTGCGTCTGGTACAGCCAAATATCGCCCAGAAGGATAAATGGACGCGGGGGCTTCGCGCCGGTCATGTGGCGCGTCAGATCGCCATGTCGACGCAGCCGCCTGAGCCGGGCCGGCCATCGCCCAGCCACATTATTTGGGCGGAGACGGCGACGCCCTATATCCTTGCGAGCGATCCCGGCCTGGTCCGTGAACTGGCGGCAACCGCGCCCAGGGCGGGTGTTCTGGTAACCGGGACCCTGCGCGCCGAAGGTCGCCCCGGAACCGAGGGTTTCCGGGTGTATAACGCGTTGCAGGCTGTCGAGCCTTCGGGCCGGATCGCCGCCAGCTACGACAAATTTCACCTGGTGCCGTTCGGCGAATATGTGCCGTTCTACGACTGGCTGTCGTTCCTCAAGATCACCGTCGGCCGCGGCAACTTTGCCGCCGGACCGGGGTTGCGGGTGCTCGACCTCAAGGGCCTGCCCCCGGTGACGCCGTTGATTTGCTACGAAGTGATCTTTCCGGGCGCCGCCGTGCCGCCCGAGGGACCGCGCCCCGAATGGTTGCTCAACATCACCAACGACGGTTGGTTCGGTTTGTCGGCCGGACCGCATCAACATTATGCGGCGGCCCGCCTGCGCGCGGTCGAGGAGGGCTTGCCGCTGGTCCGCGTCGCCAACACCGGAATCTCGGCGGTGGTCGATCCCTGGGGTCGCGAACGCGCCGCCCTGGACCTGGGTCTGGCCGATGTCGTCGATTCCGGTCTGCCCCGGCCGCTCGACGATCTGACCCCGTTCGCCCGATGGGGCAACGCATTGCCGCTGTCCCTGGCGGTGATCGGCTTGCTCCTCGGGCTGGCCGGTCTTGCCCGCAGCGGCCGGGTGCCGCCTGAACGGGTGGGCGATGGTGCTTGACCTGGGCGCCGAACCTTGCCACAAACGGGCGCCCTCAAGGCTGGCCGGTCCGGCGGCGGGGCCGTGGCGTATTTGGACCGCTTGCCGCCACGCTAAAGATCGCGCTAAGCGGACGGGCGTCTTTTCTTTGACCTGATCGCATCGTCCCCCGGGTCCGTATCTGAAACCGACTTGCCGGAGGCATGAACCTGTGACTCTTTCCAACTACCTGTTTACATCCGAATCCGTTTCCGAGGGCCATCCGGACAAGGTTTCAGACCGCATTTCGGACGCCGTCCTGGACGAGGTGATCGGCCGCGACCCGGGCAACTGCCGGCTCGGCTGCGAGACCTTCACTACGACCAACCGGATCATCGTCGGCGGCGAGGGCCGTTGCGCCGGCGATTTCTTCGACAAGAACGGCAACGCCGACGCGGCCCTGGTCGAAAAGATCGCCCGCGACTGCGTGCGCGAGATCGGTTACGAGCAGGACGGGTTCCATTGGGAGACGGCCGACGTTCAAGTCTATCTGCACGGGCAGTCCGCCGACATCGCGCAGGGCGTCGACAGCGCCGGCAACAAGGACGAGGGTGCCGGCGACCAGGGCATCATGTTCGGCTTCGCCTGCGACGAGACGCCAGAGCTGATGCCCGCCCCCATCACCTATGCGCACCAAATTCTCCAGCTGATGGCCGAGGCGCGGCATGCCGGCCAGGTGCCCGAGCTGGCGCCCGATGCCAAGAGCCAGGTGACGCTGCGCTATGCTGGTGGACGCCCGGTCGCTTGCACGTCACTGGTCGCCTCGACGCAACATGCCGCTTCGGCGACGACGGCGCAGGTGCGCGA
>JANQIJ010000144.1 GCA_028282185.1 Rhodospirillales bacterium | reverse complement strand
GCCGTTGTATCACCGGAAACGCCACCATTCAGGACACGAACCGCCCGTCCTTGGGTGCGCAGCGCCGCCTCGAGCCGCGGCACGAAACCATCCGCCTGGTCCAGGCCGTAACCCGCCGTGAGGCTGTCGCCCAGGACCAATAGGCGCGGCGGATCGGCCGCCAGGGCCGGGACCGACCCCGCCATGAGCACCGCCAGGAAGATCGGGGCCGCGTTGACAAGGCGGCGCCATGGACCATATCCCTTGCAATGGACAAGTCCGGGACCCGCGCCGGCGCGTAAAAGAGGCAACATGTTTTGTCTTAACATCGCGGGATGAGGAACTCTCACGAAATGGACATCGTTCACGACCGGGCCGTCGATGCCCGCCCGTTGCTCGAAACGAACCCGGACACTCCCGTGATCCAGGTCAGGGACCTGCACCTTACCTTGGAAAGCGAAGCCGGCAAGGTGAATATCCTGCGCGGCATCGACCTGACCATCGGCAGCGGCGAAACCGTCGGCGTGGTCGGTCCCTCGGGATCCGGCAAGACCAGCCTTCTCATGGTCCTGGCCGGCCTTGAACCGCCGAGCGCCGGCGGCCTGCTCGTTGCCGGCGAGGACCTGATCCAGCGGGACGAGGACGGCCTGGCCCGGTTCCGCCGGGATAACCTGGGCATTGTTTTTCAGGATTTCCACCTGATCCCGACCATGAACGCCCTGGAGAACGTCGCCGTGGCCCTGGAATTCGCCGGCCATCCGGACGCGTTCGAACTGGCGAAGGACGGGCTGCAGGCCGTTGGTTTGGGGCATCGCCTGGACCATTTTCCCGGCCAACTGTCCGGCGGAGAGCAACAACGCGTCGCCCTGGCCCGGGCGTTTGCCGGCGGCCCCCGCGTGTTATTGGCGGACGAACCGACCGGCAACCTGGATGGCGAGACCAGCGGCCAGGTGGCCGACCTGCTATTCGACCTGCATGACCGCCTGGGCACGACCCTGCTGCTGGTCACGCACCAGCCGTCCCTGGCCGAACGCTGTGATCGGGTGTTGACGATCCGCGACGGCCGGATTGCCGAAGACCGGGCGGCCCAACCGGCAGACGGGAATCCGACCACGGGTCACGCAATCCGCGCGGCGGAAGGCTGAAACCCGTGGCGATCGGCGGCGTCCCGTTTCAGGGGTTTTCCTGGGGGTTGGCCATGCGTCTCGCCTGGCGCGATCTGCGCGGCGGGCTCAAGGGCTTTCGTGTCTTCCTCGCCTGCCTGGCGTTGGGCGTCGCGGCGATCGCCGCCGTCGGCTCGCTATCGACCTCGTTCGTCGCCGGCCTGGACCGGGACGGCCGCAAGCTGCTGGGCGGCGACGTGGACCTCAGGCTGACCCATTACCGGGCCAACGCGGAACAGCTCGCCTTCCTCGCCGATGCCGCGGCTGGCCGCTCGGACACGGTGGAAATGCGGACCATGGCGCGGCCGCTCGATCCGGATGCGCGGCGCTCGCTCGTCGAATTGAAGGCGGTGGACCGCGCCTACCCCCTGGTCGGCGCGCTGGAGACCGAACCGACCCGGCCGCTAGCCAACCTTTTGTCGAACCAAGGCGATGCCTGGGGCGCCGTGGTCGATCCCAACCTGCTGACCCGCCTCAAGATCGAAATCGGCGACCGCGTCCGTGTCGGTGACGCCCTGTTCGAGATCACCGGCACCGTCGTTCGCGAACCGGATCGTGTCGCCAGCGTGTTCTCCTTCGGCCCCCGTTTCATGGTTTCGAGCGACGCCCTGCCGGCGACGGGCCTGATCCAACCCGGCAGCCAGATTCGCTATCATCATCGCCTGACCCTGCCGGCAGCGATGCCGGCGGCGGACTTCACCAAACATTTGACCGAAACCTTCCCCGACGCCGGATGGCGCCTGCGCACGGCGGATACGGCGGCACCTGGGGTGCGGCGCTTCGTCGAGCGGCTGACCTTGTTCCTGAACTTCGTCGGACTAACGGTCCTGCTGGTCGGCGGGATCGGCGTCACCAACGCGGTATCCGCCTATTTGGCGACCCGGGGCGCGACCATCGCCACCATGAAATGCCTGGGGGCGCCAGGCGCCCTGGTTTTCACCGTCTATTTCATGCAGGTCATGATCCTGGCCGGGGCAGGGACGGCCTTGGGCCTGGTCTTGGGCGGGATTCTGCCGCTGGCTGGCATCGCCTTGTTCGGCGGCCTGTTACCGGTTGCGCCGGAGCCGGGTTTTTATGCCGGGCCGTTAGCCGCCGCCGCCCTGTTCGGCCTGTTGAGCGCGGCGACCTTCGCCCTTTGGCCGCTGGCCCGGTCGCGCGAGGTCCGCGCCGCCGATCTTTTCCGCGACCGCATCGCGCCCAGCGGAACGCGACCCAGGGCGGGCTATCTTTTCTGGATCGCCGCCGGGATCGCAGCGCTCGCCAGCCTGACCATCGCCACCGCGTCGGACCGCTTTTTCGCCTATTGGTTCGTCGCCGGCGCCTTGGCCACCTTGGGTTTGCTGCGGCTCGCAGCCTGGTTGACCATCGGCGCCGCGCGCCGCGTCGGCCGACCCACCAATCCGAACCTGCGGCTGGTCCTGGCCAACCTGGCGAGGCGCCATTCCCTGGTCCCCAGCGTGATGACTTCGCTGGGCTTGGGCCTGGCGGTCTTGGTTGCCGTGGCCCTGATCGAAGCGAATATGACGCGCCAGGTGTCGGAACAACTGCCGGAGCGGGCGCCGGCATTCTTCTTCCTGGATATCCAGCCGGACCAGACCGAGGCCTTCGACCGCGCCGTCACCGAAGTCGCCGGCACGGCCAACCTGCAACGCGTTCCCTCGCTGCGTGGCCGCATCACCCATATCGACGGTCAGCGGGCAAGCGAGGTCGATGTCGCGCCAGGATCCCGCTGGGCGCTGCGCGGCGATCGGGCGCTGACCTATTCGGGGCGCCAGCCGGAAGCCAGCGCCATCGTCGCCGGGGTCTGGTGGCCCGAGGACTACGCGGGACCACCCAAGATTTCGCTCGATGCCAAGCTCGCGGACGGTTTCGGCGTCAACATCGGCGATACCCTGACCCTCAACATCCTGGGCCGCCCGGTCACTGCCGAGATCGCCAGCCTGCGTGACATCAATTGGCGCTCGCTGCGTTTCGATTTCGCGATCATTTTCGCACCGGGCACCCTGGAAGGCGCGCCGCATACCCATGTCGCCGCGGTCGAGGCGCCGGAATCGGCAGAGGACGTGATCGAACGGCGCGTCGCCGACGGTTTCGTCAACGTCTCCGCGATCCGCGTGCGCGAGGCCCTCGAGGCGGCGGCCCAGATGGTTGCCGGCATCGGTTGGGCGGTGCGGGCGACGGCGGCGGTTACGATCCTGGCAGGCGTTCTGGTCCTGGCCGGAGCCATGGCAACCGGACACCGGCAGAGGGTGTATGATTCCGTGGTTTTCAAGGTTCTGGGCGCAGGCCGGCGGCGGGTGCTGACCGGCTATCTGATGGAATACGGGGCCCTGGGCGCAGTGACCGGGGTGGTCGGCGCTGGTGTGGGGACCTTGGCGGCCTGGGGCATCGTGGCCCACTTGATGCAATCGGATTGGGCCTTCGACGGACCGGCGGTGGCCATAACGACGGCTTTCTGCGTTGCGGTAACGCTGTTCCTGGGGCTGGCCGGGACCTGGCGCGCCATGGGCCAGAAACCGCTGCCGGTGTTGCGCAACAAATGATGTAACAGCCCGGTGAAATTGCCTCAATGGGCAAGACACAAGCAGTTGAAATGCCGCCGTTTAATGCCATATTAGGCCAAGGAGCAGGGGCTGGCCGAGGGCCGGCGCCTGAAACGATGAACACGGCCGGGCACGAACCGGCCTTGCGTTTGATAGGAGAGACGTAAATGGCACTGGGTCCGAACGACAAATTTCGCTTGCAAGCGGCGCAGATGACCCACGCGCAGGCGGAAGCCGCGGGCATCGATGAAGGCCTGCGCAGCTACATGCTGCGGGTTTACAACTACATGTGCATCGGTCTTGCGATGACCGGCGCGGTGGCCTTCGCAGCCTCGACCTCGCAGCCGCTGATGCAGATGATCTACGGCACGCCGCTGCAATGGGTGGTGATGCTGGCGCCGATCGGCTTCGTGTTCTTCCTTTCGGCCCGCGTCCACGCGATGAAGGCCGGGACGGCGCAGGCAATGTTCTGGATTTTCGCCGCACTCATGGGACTTTCGTTGGCTTATGTCTTCCTCGCCTTTACCGGCGAAAGCGTGGCCCGCGTGTTCTTCATTACCGCCGGTGCCTTCGCCGGCCTGTCGCTCTACGGCTACACCACCAAGAAAGACCTGTCCGGCATGGGCTCGTTCTTGATCATGGGGGTGATCGGCATCCTGATCGCCTCGGTGGTCAACCTCTTCCTGGCTTCGAGCGGCCTGCACTTCGTGATATCGGTCCTGGGCGTTCTGATCTTCGCTGGCCTGACCGCCTATGACACCCAACGGATCAAGGCAATCTATCTTGAAAGCGATCACGCCGAGGTGCATGAGAAGAAGGCCATCATGGGGGCGCTGACCCTCTATCTGGACTTCATCAACATGTTCGTCTTCCTGCTGCAACTGTTCGGAAACCGAGAATAACACAGGCAAGACACCCCGTTTTCCACCCCTGGGAAAACAACGAAACCGCCCGTGCGCCGGACTCGGTGCCGGGCGGTTTTGGTTTCTCGATAACATTGGCCAGCAAGCCCGGACGGTCGAAGCGGGGTCAAGGCGTTCAAATGCAACGCCCGCCGTCCACTTCCAGACAAACCCCGGTCAAAAACGCCGCTTCGTCGGAGGCCAGGAACAAAGCCGCATTGGCCACGTCGTCCGGGGTTGAGAAACGGCCAAGCGGGATCGTCGCACGAAACTGATCACGGAGTTCGGGACTGTCCCCGCCCATGAATTCTTCGGTCAAGCCGGTCTCGCCGATCACCGGGTTGAGGGCGTTGACCCGGATGTTGTCAGGTGCCAGTTCGGCGGCCATGGACTTGGTCAAGGTCACCACCGCGCCCTTCGACCCATTGTACCACGTCAGGCCCGGCCGCGGGCTGACCGCTGCGGTGGAAGCCATGTTGATGATCGCGCCGCCGCCCTGGAGTCGCATTTGCGGCACCGCATAAAGCGCGGTCAGGTAGATGCTTTTCACATTAACGGCGAAAATCCGAT
>JANQIJ010000054.1 GCA_028282185.1 Rhodospirillales bacterium | reverse complement strand
GCATGCACCTGACCCTCAAAAAGGAAACCACCCATCCCGCCGGACGCAACAGCCTGCAGCAGCAGGCCCGCTTCGACGCCTTCGTAACGGAATTCAATGGCGAAAGGCCCCATGAAGCTCTCGGCATGAAGACGCCCGCCGAGGTCTACGAACCGTCAAACCGCCAATACCGGGGTTTGCCTGAACTCGACTATCCCTTCCACGACAAGGCGCTGATGGTCACCTCCTGCGGACGCCTGTGCTTGCACCGCAAGAAAATCAATCTCTCCACCGTCATGGCCGGTCAAAAGGTTGGTCTAAAGGAAATCGACGACGGAATCTGGCTCGTCACATTCATGCACTACGATCTCGGATACATTGATCTGGAACAGAGAACACTACAAACAATCGACACACCGTTCGGCTCGTGTGTGTTACCTATGTCTTAGGTACGTTCTGTTACCCATGTCTCCGGGTCGGACACTTGAGGGCTTGGTGGAGCCGAGGGGAATCGAACCCCTGACCTCTACAATGCCATTGTAGCGCTCTCCCAACTGAGCTACGGCCCCGTGACCTGATGATCGGTCTGTTTTTGCCGGATCCCATTGGGGCGGGATCCCTGTGCGGGCTGCGTTATAAGCCTTCCCGCCGGTGGCGCAAGACCTATTCTGCGGTCCCGGCCTGAAACATCGTCGCTTTTATTCCGGCGGCCGGTCCGGTCCCCCGCGGGAGCCGGACACGCCGGCCGCCATCGCACCGGCGAGAGAGCCGACGCCCGGCGGCGCACCGCCCGATGTCAGTTTTCGTCGTCGCCGTCACCGTCGCCGCCGCCCACGCCGGGAACGTCGTCATCGTCGTCCAGGTCGCTGGTGTCTTCCAGGACGTCCTCGTCATCGTCGTCCAGATCGACATCCAGATCTTCTTCGTCCTCCGACGCCTTCGTCTCCGTCTTGGCTTCCTTTTCCTTCGACGGCTTGTCGTCGTTGGCGGCGCTGCGCCCGCGTTTCAGCTTCATCGCCGATTCCGGGTCGAATTCCGCGCCGCAGGACGGACAGAGGATCGGGTCGTTGTCGAGGTCGTAAAACTTGGCGCCGCAGCTCAGGCAAATGCGCTTCACGCCTAATTCCGGTTTCGCCACTTTCTGAAACTCCTTAATCGCCGGCCGGGCGGCCGAAACGGCTTCGCGCCCACCCGTCTGCTTGTATCACATGTTCAAGGAATATTGGGCGCGGCTTGTGCCAATTTCCAGCGCGCCTGTCAAAAGCAAAATCGCGGCGGGGCCTGACTTTTCCATGGCGTGACGGATCGAAGCGCCTGTGTTAGACGACCCGCGTTCCCAACCAACGCCACTTCGCCGCCGGGCGCGGCAGGAAAATCATCGTGACTGAAACCGCAATCCCCATGATTGCACGACGCAGCCGCGGCCTCGCCGGGACGGTCGCCGTGCCGGGCGACAAGTCGATCTCGCACCGCTCGGTGATGTTCGGCGGACTGGCCGTGGGCGAGACCCGCGTGCAAGGCGTGCTGACCGGCGAAGACGTCCTGCGCACGGCCGACGCGTCCCGCGCCCTGGGCGCGAAAATCGACCAGGCAGAGGGCGGCGACTGGATCATCCGGGGCGTCGGCATCGGCGGCCTGGGCGAGCCGGAAGACGTTCTGGACATGGGCAATTCCGGCACCGGCGCGCGGTTGCTGCTGGGCATACTGGCCGGGCATGGGATTACGGCCTTCATGAGCGGCGACGCCCCCCTGCGCGGCCGGCCGATGAAGCGCGTGATCACGCCCCTGCAACAGATGGGCGCGCGGTTCGCCACCCGCGACGGCGGGCGGCTGCCGCTGTGCGTGACCGGCGCGGTCGAGCCGATTCCCATCGAATACGACCTGCCGGTCGCCTCGGCCCAGGTGAAGTCGGCGGTGCTGCTGGCCGGCCTGTCGGCGCGCGGGGCGACGGCGGTAATCGAACATAAGCCGACCCGCGATCATACCGAGCGGCTGCTGCGCCATTTCGGGGCGACGGTGACGGTGGAACCCCTGTCGTCAGGACCGGGGGCGTCAGGGTCCGGCGTGCCGGGATCGCACAGGATCGCGGTCGCGGGCCAGCCGGAACTGCTGGCCCCCGCCGAGCCGATCCGGATTCCGGCCGATCCCAGTTCGGCCGCCTTTCCCATCGTCGCGGGCCTGATCGCGGAAGGGTCCGCGCTGACCCTGCCCGGGATCGGATTGAACGACACCCGGACCGGCCTGT
>JANQIJ010000006.1 GCA_028282185.1 Rhodospirillales bacterium | reverse complement strand
GGAACTGTCGCCCGACGATCTGGCGCCGGCCCGCCGGCCCAACCTGGCCGGGTGGTGGGCGGCCCTGACGCAACGTCCGGCCTATGCCCAGGCCCATATGGCGCCATTCGACGCGCAATGCCGTTCCGGCTGGCGGCCAGACTGAGGTGCCGACGACCAACAGGTAATCGGCCGTGGCGCTGGCAATGCCGCGATTGCTCCGCGCCGGCACAGGATCAGGGTTTTGCCCGGCCGCTCTGGCCGGCGCCCGCACGAGACCGGCGTTCGTTCAGGGCATGGACCCGTTCAAGAAACCGGTATTGAGGGACGGTCAGTGCAGGGCGCGAGCGAAGCGCCATAGAAAATCGGCGACTCGGCCCTTGTCGTCGCTCAGCAGTGCCAGGGCCTCGGCCCGGTTCAGCGCCCGGTCGGCGCCGGACCATTGGCCCATTTCTTCGGGCGAGGTTTCGATATAGGCCATCGCCCAGGCGGCGAAGGTCCGACCCGGCACCGTGCCGTCAAACAGAACGTCCAATTGATCGTGGCGCTGGTCGGCGCTGATCATCTGGAACATCGATTCAATTTTGGCCGGGATGCCTTCCAGCGCCTGGATAAACACCCCGTCGGAAAACAGCAACAATCCGGTGACGTCACGCGCGCCGTTGTTGCGCCGCGAAGTGGTGAGGATGTTTTCGATATCGCCATCTTCCAAACCCGGCCGGGCATTGGACAGATAGACCAATTGGCGCACGTTGTGTGACATCGGATGCTCCACTACATACCGTATATAAGGTCACGCAAACCTCATGCCAGCAATCACTGACCCTCAGGATTTGAAATCGAACAAGGTGATGTCGCGGGCGACGCCGACGAACAGGCGCTGGCCGTCGGGCAGGGTGATATCGTCGTGAAAATGTGATTGATCGAAACCCGTCGCTTCCAGAAAGCGGTCGTTCCAGGCGATGATCGTCTGATCGCTGTTCCAAAGCGGCGCCCCTTGAAAAATGTTCTCAAGAATGTCGGCCAGGCGCGCGCTCGGACCGGCACTGCCAAGCGCCGGAGCTGTGGACGGAACGGTTAGTCGGCGGGGTCTTTCGCCTTGAGTTCCAGCGATGCCGAATTGATGCAATAGCGTTGGCCCGTGGGCGCGGGCCCGTCGGGGAAGACATGGCCCAAATGGGCGTCGCATTTCGAGCAGACGACCTCGACCCGGCGCATGAAAAAGCTGGTGTCCTCGTGCTCCGTGACGGCGCCGGGACTGACCGGTTGGAAATAGCTGGGCCAGCCGGTGCCGCTGTCGAACTTGGTGTCGGACGAGAACAGCGGCGCGCCGCAACAGACGCAATGGTACATGCCCGCGATCTTGCAATCGTGGTATTTGCCGGTGAAGGCGCGTTCCGTGCCCGCGCGGCGGGTCACGTCGTATTGTTCCGGGGTCAGTTGCTGGCGCCATTCGGCGTCGGATTTCTCGATCTTGCCGCTCATGATCCGCCTCATCGGTTTCCAAGCCATGACCGTAATATAGGCGCTTCGCCGGTGAAATGGTCGCCGCTCGCCTGAATTTTACCGCAATCGTTGCAGCCGTGCTCCCTCAGGCCGCGCCGTTCATGGCGTCCGCCACCGCCTCCGGCATTTTCTTGATGACCAGCAGGTAGTTCAACGCCGCCGTGTCCGCCTCTCGGCGCCCTTGCTCCCAGTCCCGGATGGTTCCCGGAGGAATGCGGTAGCGCTTGGCGAAATCCGATTGCGACAGCCCGGTCGCCGACCGCGCGGCCTTTGCAACGAAAGCGGTCCGACCCCGGGCGAACTCATCGTCCGTGAGCGGGCGGTCCGGGGCGTCATCTTGCGGCGGTTTCATATCTCTCGATTTCGCGATCATTGGCTTTTCTCACACTGATGATGCGGCAGATATCATCTCGAAGGGTGAAGACACAGACCCAAACGCGTCCCGATGCTTGCCCGTAAGACACAAACCGGTCTTCGCCATAGTCCGCCCGGACATCCAGGACATAACCAGCCGGTTTGGATCGCTCAGAACGCTCTCAGCAAATGCCAGCGAGACCCCGTGCTTGTCGCGGTTGATCGCATCCTTGGCCGCGTCGAAGTCGATCTTCACGGATTTCATTATACGGCATTGCCGTATAAATGGGCAACGGCCAAATCAAATCTTCCCATCATAGGCCTTGCGGCCGATGGGGCAGGCGATGACCGTGAAGGTATCCGCCTTCAAGGCGCGCCTGACGGCGCTTTCGACCTTTTTGGCCGTATCGGCGACGGTGCCCTTCCCGCCCATGGCGCGGGCCACCTTGACGAAGTCCGTTGCCCCGAAGTCGACGGCCAGGTTGGGGTTGTTTTCCGCCCGCTGCTTCTTTTCGATCAGCGCCAGGCTTTCATCGACGAACACGATGATGGGGATGGCCAGGCCCATATCCCTGAGGCTGGCCAGTTCGCCCAGGACCATTTCCAGGCCGCCGTCGCCGGTGAAGGCGACCACCGCGCGCCCCGGTTCCGCCAGCTTGCGGCCCATCGCCATGGGCAGGGCCACGCCCATGGTGCAGAGCGCCGTCGACTGCAGGACGCCCCGGGGCACATAGCTTTCCCATGCCTGGCTGAACAGGATGCGGTGGGCGCCCGTATCGACCGCGGCGATGGCATCGCGCGGCAGGGCGGCCCGCGCCCCCTCGACCACCGCCGCCGGGCCCCATTTGCCGTTCGCGGCGAAGGCTTTCTTGAGTTTATTGCGGAGCTTCTCCGGTTCCTTGCCGGGCCAGACCCGGTGGCGACGTTCGGTGTCGCGGCGGATGCGGTCCAGGCCGGCACCGATGTGACAGACGAAACTGCAGGTCGCCTGATGCACGTAATGGGTATTGGCCGCCGCCGACAGGTCGATCACCGTGGTTTCCGGGTGCCAGGGCGTGCGCCAGCCGATGCGCATTTCGATGGGGTCGTAACCGGCGCAGATCACCAGATCTGCGGTCTTGAGGAACGGTAGCAACAGGTCGTCGGCGCGTGGCGACAGGCCGGCGGCGCCGAGCGCCAGGGGGTGGTCTTCCGGGATCACGCCCTTGGCCTTGTAGGTGGTGATCACCGGCATGGGGAAATCTTCCAGGAAGATCCGCAGGTCGTCGGCCGCGTCATGATGCAGAACGTCGATCCCGGCGATCATCACCGGTCGTTCGGCGCGGGCCAGGTGAAATTGCGCTTCGTCCAGAACGCGGCCCGGCGCCGGATCGACGGGGGCCGGGCGGACCCGGCGGACCGGTCGGTGGTCCGGCTCGGTCGCTTCGGCAACGCGGATCGGCACGTCCACATGGACCGGTCCCGGCCGGTCGTCGAGCGCGATGGCCACGGCCTTGTCGATGATTTCGTCGGCCGCGCCCTCGGCGACGGTGAAGCTCGCCTTGGTCACCGATTTGACCAATTCGCCGTGATCGAACACCTGATGGGTGAAGGTCGGCGTGTCCTGGGGGTCGATGCAGCCGGTCAGGAAGATCATCGGCACCTGGTCCTGATAGGCGTTGGTCACCACGTTGACCGCGTTGGCGACGCCCGGCCCGACGGTCGCGACCAGGACGCCCGGCGCGCCGGTGGCGTGGTGCACGCCTTCGGCCATGAAGCCGCCGGCGTTCTCGTGCCGGCACAGCCGGAAATCGATGCCTTCGACGCGCAGCGCTTCCATCAGGGTCAGGATTTCGCCGCCGGGAATGCCGAAGGCATGGGTGCAGCCGGCTTCGGCCAGGCGCCGGGCGATCACCCGGGCGGCGGTCAGGGTTCCCTTGGCCGTCACGCGCGGGCTTCCTTCTCGGCCAGTTTCAGGTAGCCGTCCCGGGTTTGCGGCAGCTTGCGGTTCAGTATCTTGGACGCGACCATGTTGCGCAGCACCTGGGCCGTGCCGCCGCCGATGGTGAACATGCGGGCGTCCCGGTACATGCGTTCCATGGGGTTGTTGCGGGAATAGCCGGCGGCGCCATGGACCTGAAGCGCGTCCGAGGTCGCCTTGATGGCCATTTCCGAGGCGAAGATCTTGGCCTGGGCGGCGAGCGTCATGTCCGGGAAGCCGCTCGGGTCGGTCTCGGCGCTGGCGGCGGCCCGGTAGATCAGGGTCTGGGCCGCGGTGATCTGCGTCGCCATGTCCACCAGCATCCATTGCAGGCCCTGGAACTCGGCGATGGGCCGGCCGAACTGCTCGCGTGCCTTGGCGTAGTCCAGGGCCTTGGCGTAGGCGCCCTCGGCGATGCCCAGGGCCACCGTGCCGGCGCCCACGCGCTGCGAGTTATAGGCCGTCATCAGGCCGGCGAAGCCGCGCTTGATCCCTTGCGGCGGTATCAGGGCCCGGTCTTCGGGGATCTCCAGGTCCTGGAAGATCATCTCGGTCTCGGGGATTCCGCGAAGGCCCATGGCCGGTTCGCGGGTCCCCACCACCAGGCCCGGGTGCTCGTTGCGCGCGGCCAGGAAACCGCCGATGCCCTTGTCCTCGTTGCCCTCGAAAACGCGGGCGAAGATCAGGTGCAGCTTGGAAACGCCGCCGCCGGTGATCCAATGCTTCTTGCCGTTGAGGATGTACCTGTCGCCTTTTTTCTCGGCCCGCGTGGTCATGTCCGTCGCGGCGGAGCCGGCGTCGGGCTCGGTGATGCAGATGGCGGGCTTGTCGCCGTTCAGAACATATTCCGCCGCCATCTTCTTCTGGTCTTCCGAGCCGTATTTCATGACGGCTGAAATGGCGCCCATGTTGGCCTCGACCACGATGCGGCCCGTCACGCCGCAGCGCTTGGCCATTTCCTCGACCACCAGGACCGCGTCCAGGAACGAGGCCCCGCGGCCGCCGTAGGCCTCGGGGATGGTCATGCCCATGAAGCCGGCATCCTTCAGAAGGCCAACGTTGTCCCAGGGATATTCCTCCGTCCGGTCCACTTCGGCGGCGCGGGCGGCGACCTGGCCTTCCGCCAGTTCCCGGGCCCGCCCTTGAATGTCTTTTTGTTGGTCGGTCAGGTCGAACATGTTTCCGTCCTTTGAACTTTCAATCCCAAGTCTATATTCCCGAGACCTTATATAAGGCCCTCTTCGCGAAGTTTCTCCAATTCCGCCCGGTCGAGGCCAAGAATTTCCTGCAACACCTCGTCCGTGTGCTGGCCGAGCGCCGGCGGCGGGCGGCGATAGGTCACGGGCGTCTCCGAATACTTGATGGGATTGCCCAAAAGCGCCACCCGGCCGTCCCTGGCGAGCGGCTGATCCATGTCGATCTTCATTTCCCGGTGTTGGATCTGCGGGTCGGCGAAGGTCTGTTCCATGTCGTGGACCGGTGCCGCCGGGACATTCCGTTGTTCAAGGCCGTCGATCCATTCCCGGGTCGTTTTCAGGGGCGTCACCCGTTCCAGCTTGGCGACCAGTTCGTCGCGCGCACCCAGCCGCTTCGGGTTGGTGTCGTAGCGTGGGTCCGAGGAAAGTTCCGGCACGCCGGCGAAGTCACAGAACCGCTGGAACTGCCCGTCGTTGCCGGCCGCCAGGTAGAAATGTCCGTCCTTGGTGGGGAAGACCTGATAGGGGACGATGTTGGCGTGCTGGTTGCCGCGGCGCTTGGGCAACTCGCCCGACGTAAAGTAATTGAGCGCCTCGTTGGAGGCCCAGGCCACCGTGGTGTCGAGCAATCCCAGATCGATCATCTGGCCCTGGCCGGTTTTGTCCCGGTGGCGGAGCGCGGCCAGGATGGCGGTGGAGGCATACATGCCGCACATGATGTCCGAAATGCCGACGCCGACACGCACCGGCTCGCCGTCCGGGTCGCCGGTCAAACTCATGATCCCGCCCATGGCCTGGGCGAGCGCGTCGTAGCCCGGGCGCTTGGCATAGGGGCCGGTCTGGCCGAAGCCGGAAA
>JANQIJ010000354.1 GCA_028282185.1 Rhodospirillales bacterium | reverse complement strand
GGCCCCCGTCGGCAGGGGCGGGGCGTCGGGCAAGCTTTCCAGAACCTCCTGGCTCTTATGACGGCGGTCGCGGCGATGGCTGTATTCTTTGAACAACAGTCGGCCGAAGTCGTGCAGCCATTGCCATTGCGCCAGATTGTCCCCGGCCCACAGGACGCTGGGGTGCTTCGCGTGGGTCGGTCGATAGGGCGCCGCGACGCCGTGACGGATCAGTGCCGTGCAGAGGATTTGTACGGTCTCCAGCGGCATTTTCCAGACATGCTGGTCCGAATGGTAACGCACGGCTTTGACCGGGTCCGCGTCGAGGTAGAAAATGTTCATGCCGGTTCTACGCGGCCGACGGGTGTCTTGGATCGCTCGGTTTGACGGGCGGTCAATCCGACAATTCGAACATCATAAACAGCGTGCGCTGCGGGCTGCGGCGGTTGAAGTTGTCGTCGGAAATCAGGAACAGCCGGGTTTCTCCGTTCGGCCCCCGGATTGCCTCGACCCCTTCGAAGTTGTCGACGGTATAGGGGGCGCGGATTTCCGCCAGCAATTCGCCGCCGATCGAGGCCCCGGCCTCAATGTCCTGACCAGCGATCCGGCGCAGGCGGATGCGCACGCCTTGGCGCGGGGTGAAGTGCCGCTCCAGAAGGACAACGTCACCGTTGGGCAAGGTCGCGGCGCCGGTCGGCCGGTAGCCGTCCCGGCCCTTGTACAGCAGCACGTTCCAGCCCCGTTCGTCGCTGACCCAGCCGAGGATCGCGTCGTCCCGGCCGAGCCCTTCCGAGAGGGCGAACAGCCGTCCGTCGTCAAGCAGGGCCAGGGCTTCGATCCCCCGGTTGCGGGTCGCGCCGGACATTTCGTCGGGCAGCGGCAGGGGGCGGGGACCGGCCTCGCCCGGATGATAGGCCCAAACCCGGTGGGCCTGTTCGAAGCCGACGATGATTTCGCCGGATACGCCGGGCGCCATGCTTTCCGCGTCAGCCAGCGGTTTTTCGATCAGGGGTCTTCCTTCCGGGCCCATGAGGGTGAAAATCTCGGTGTTCTCCAGCCCGGTCAGCGTGCCGTCGTCGCCGTAGACCAAACGGGCGTCCAGGCGATTGCCCTCGTCCGTCAGGCTGATCATGCGCTTGCCGTCGGCGCTGAGGCCGAGCGCGGAGAACCCGCCGAACCGGTCGGACCGGCTTTGCAGATGCAGACCGCCCCGATAGATCAGCTTGCCGACCTTGTTGATCGTCGCATCGTCTTCGTGCAGCGGCACCGGCTGGACGTTGACGGTGATCGGGTCGGCCCAGGCGGTGGTGGCGGATGCAGCGGCCAAGACGATGCAAACGGCGACGGTAACGGCGGCGGACAGGATACGGATCATGGCAAGATCTCGACGGTTGAGCGCTTCATATGCGCCTTGCCCCGGCCGATTTCCAGGGCGGATTGAGCGGTTGCGAAATCCTGGCAGGCCGTCTTTAAGGATTGTACAAGTCGTCTTCCGCCTGACTGTCCAGGATGTGGCGCATATGCGGCGGGATGCGATGGGTGTCTTCCGGTCCGAGGGCGCGGCATTTGGTCTCCTTCACCTGGCCGGCCCGCCGTTCGCCGCCGGCCATGATCCGGTAGATCGGTTGTTCCGTGAATTTTTCCTGGGCGAAGGTGCAGTATGACTTCTTCGAAAACCACATATCGACCTGGACCTGGCCGTCGACCTGCGGCAAGGCAAGGAACAATGTCAGCAACCAACCCATGGATGCGTTCTCCGATCGGTGATGGACGGCGACAACCTGCCGTCGCGGCCATTCGACAACCGTACAATTCGTATATGAAGGGATTATGACCGCTATATCTTGTATCGGCAGAGGGGCAACCCGTGACGTCATAGGGCAACAAGGCGGGGCGGCGTCAACCCGGGGCCGGACGCCCGCGCCGCGCCTTGCGCAACAGGTCGTAATAGGGCCCAAAGGCCCGCAGCAGGCGGGCCATATCGGGCCGTCCCCGGTCCCAATCATGCATTTGCCGGGGCAGGGCCTTGGCCACGTAGCGGCGGAAATCATGGCACACGCGGCGGTTCGTGGTGGTGCGAAAGTCGACCATTTCGCGGGTGTCGAGCGGCATCCCCGCCTTGATGTAATACAGCTGCTGCCATAGTCGCGCCTGGCATTCCAGGTCGATCAAACGGTCCTGGCCGAAGCGGTTTTCCAGGCGTTGAATGCCGTGGCCGATCAGTTCATGGACCAGCACGGCGGCCAGTTCGTCGGCCGGCCAATTGGCGCCGTATCGGCCGACGATCACGGTGAACGCGGTCTTGCCCTGCTGCGGTGTCCATTCACCGACCAAGAAAGCGGCGATCACCACGCGGGACAGGTCGCGCTTGGGAAAGGCCGCGTCATAGATGATGCGCAGGTTGCCGTGTTTCCTCAGGCGGGCGATGCCCCGGGCGGCGACCTGAGATACCTGGAACACGCGGTCCAGCGACCGTTTGAGCTTGGCCACCGTCGGCCGCGAGCCGGCCAGCGGAATATCATGGTCGGCCTTCGACGGCAGCGGCATGGCGATGAGCTCGATGCCGCGATGGGTTTCGCGCGCCTCGGCCAGTTCGAGGGGCCTGAGCGTCCATTGCGTATCGACCAGGTTCTGCGCCCGGGCTTCGCCGGCGATCATGCTGAGGATAACGGCGACGCCGACAAGCAGGCCAAGCGTCCGGCAGGTGGACGCGGCCAGTCTGGAGAATAGGGCTGTTGCGCGCATCGGGTGGCGCCTAAACTGGGGGTCGCGAAGCATCAGGCGAACATCTTAACGGGAACGATGGCCATGTCAGGCGGGATTATCAATTTCCCCGATCGGCAATTGCCCGAGGGCGGGGAGGTTTTTCTCGACCACGTCGCCTGGATGACGACGGACATGGACCGGGCCTCGGCGGTGTTCGAACGGCTCGGTTTCGTGCTGACCCCCTATTCGGTGCACGGCAATCGGGACAAGGCGACGGGTGCGCTGACCGTCCAGGGGTCCGCCAATCGGCTGGCGATGCTGGACCGTGGATACGTGGAGATCCTTGCCGCCGTGGCCGGGGCCGAGACGCCCGTCGCGGCCAACATCCGGCAATCGTTGGGGCGCTACGAAGGCGTCCATCTGATCGCTTTCACCGTGGCCGATGCCGCCGCCGCCCATGCCAGGCTTGAGGCGGCCGGCCCACCGATGCAGCCGCTGGTCAACCTGCGACGCGATGTCGAGGCCGCCGACGGCAGCGCCGACGAGGTCGCCTTTTCCGTCGTCCGCCCGGCCTTCGGCGCCTTCCCCGAAGGCCGCTTGCAGCTTTTGACCCATCACCGCCCCGACCTCATGTGGCAAGATCGCTACATCACCCGGGCCAATCGGATCGAGGCCTTGACCGAGGTGGTGATCTGTATCGAAGAACCGGGCGCCGCGGCCAGCCGCCTGGCCGAACTCGTCGATCGCAGGCCCTCGCTTTTGGCGGACGGTGCCTGGGCGGTCGATTTGGACCGGGGGTGCGTGTCCTACGTGGCGCCGGAGGGCTTGGCCGCGCGGGCCCCGGGGGTTGCGCCGCCGGGCCTGCCATACGTGGCGGCATTGGGGTTGCGCAGCGCCGATTTGGACGTTACGGCCGCCTATTTCCGCAGCCGGGGCGTCGCCTATCAGACGACGCCCGCCGGCCTGTTGGTGGCGCCCACCGAGGCGCTCGGTTGCGCCCTGGTGCTTCACGGGTAATCACGGTTGCGGGATAGCCGCGCCAGGCGGCTGCCCTTTTGATTGCGAATTTGCTTATATGTCGTCGGGCCTGCCGCGTCGCATCGCCCGGCACAGCTGAACCAGCGGCCTCCGCCGCCGGGAATGGAGATACCAAACCATGCCTTTCCAAGACGTCTTGCTGAACATGAAGATCCGCAGCCGGCTGTTGCTCGGCTTTGGGATCATGACCGTGATCTTGGCGGTCATGGTGCTGTTTACCTGGACACAGGTTCGCCAGGTCGGCGAAGGGACCCGCGAGATCGACGAGGTGCGTGTGCCGCTCGCGGTGACCAGCGCCCAGCTTGGCAACAGCGTCACCGCGTCGCTGGCGTCGCTGCGCGGTTGGCTGTTGACCGGCAAAGAAGATTTCAAGACCGACCGGCTTGGCGATTGGGCGCGGATCGAGGCCGCGCGCGACAAGATCGATGGCTTGTCCACCATTTGGGACGATGCGGCGCGCGGCGAATGGGAGGACTTCAAGACGGTCCTTGCCGAGTTCCAGAGCGCGCAGGACCGGGTCGAGGCGATCGGCAATACCGCCGAACAGTTTCCCGCCAACAAACTGCTGGACACGGAAGCCTTCCCGCTGAACCGCAAGATGCTGCAGACGATTTCCCAGATCATCGGTGAAGAGGCGGGCCTTGTGCCGACGCCGGAGCGCCGCCGCCTGTTTTCCGCCATGGGTGATATCCGGTCCGGTTTGGCCGTGTCCGAAGGCAACGTGCGGGCCTTTCTGTTAACCGGCAAGGCACAGTACTCGAACCAGTTCAACGGTGTCTGGCCCTGGGTCAAGGGCCGGGTCAAGGCCCTGCAGAAAAACGAGGCCCTGTTGAACGAGGCGCAGAAAAAAGCCCTGGCGCAGTTTCTCGGCGCAATGCAGCAGTTCGATACCTTGGCCGGCCGGATGATCGATATCCGCAAGTCCGATCAGTGGAACGTGGCGCAGTTCCTGGTGGTCACGGAAATCCTGCCGCGGGTCGATACCCTGCTGACCTTCCTTGAGGGCGCCAAGGGCGAGGACGGCCAGCGCGCCGGGGGGCGAGTGGCGGCGGTGCTCGACGACCTATCGGCCCAGGCCGACGCCATGGCCGCCGACCTGACCGGGCTGGAACAGGGGTTGTGGCTGTTGCTCGTGGTCGGTGTGCTGATGGGCTTCGGGGTGGTCATCGTCATGTCGCGTTCGATCTCCGATCCGATCGCCGAGATGACGGAAACCATGATCGACCTGGCGGAAGGAAACCAAAAGGTCCAGGTGCCGGCGCTGGGTCAAAAGGATGAAATCGGCGCCATGGCGACGGCCGTCGAGGTCTTCAAGGTCAATGCCGTGGCCCGCGATAAGGCGGAAGCCGCGGCCGCCGAGGCGCGCCGCGAAAGCGAGGAGCGGGCGGGCAAGCGGGCCGATCTGTCAGCTGGATTTGATCAGGACGTGACCGGCGTTCTGGCCCAGGTGACCAACGCAGCGGCGGAAATGACGTCGCAGGCGGAAGCGATGCAGGGCCAGGCGCAGTCCACCGACGGCCTGTCGCGCCAGGTGGCCAATGCCTCGGTCGAGGCCGCCAATAACGTGCAGACGGTGGCCGCCGCGGCCGAGGAACTGGCGGCATCGGTTCAGGAAATCCGCCGTCAGGTCGACGACTCCACGCGTATCGCCAGCGAGGCGGTGACCCAGGCGGAAACCACCAATTCCGAGATCCAGCAATTGACCACGGCCGCCGACCGCATCGGCGAGGCCGTCAACCTGATCACAGAGATCGCCGAGAAGACCAATCTGTTGGCACTCAATGCGACCATCGAGGCGGCCCGTGCCGGGGAAGCCGGGAAAGGCTTCGCCGTGGTCGCCAACGAGGTCAAGAACCTTGCCAATCAAACGGCCCGAGCGACGGATGAGATCGGTGCCCAGGTCGGCGCCATTCAAGCGGCAACCGGCGCGGCGGTCGCCGCGATCCAGGGGATCGGCGATACCATCCAGCGGATGAACGAAATTTCCGCCGGGATTTCCGAGGCCGTCAGCGAACAAGGCTCGGCAACGCAAGAAATCGCCAAATCGACGGAGCAGGCGGCGACGGGCACGCGCGAGGTGTCGAGCAAGATCGACGAGGTCCAGCAGGCTTCATCGGCGACGGGCGCGGTCGCCGGTGAGGTTTTGGACGGCGCCAGCACTCTGTCGCGCCAAGCCGAGGAGCTGAAAGAACGGGTCGAGGGCTTTTTGTCCGACATGCGGGCCGTCTAGATCCGCGGCCGACATGTGACCGGATTAACCGCCGTTCTTCTTCGGCGCGATCATCACCATGAAGGGAATCTCGCCACTTGCGAGCAGCAGGCAGCCAAGCGCCGTGACGACGCGGTGCTCCTTGCTCTTCAGCGTCGAATACAATTCGTAGCCGACGTGCTCGGCCGGCAGTTCCACATGGTCGACGTGTTCCATGAATTGTTTGACGATATGAATGGGACTGCGTTTGAACAGATCTTCATCGGCCTGGAATTCATATACGGCCTCGGCATCGCCGGCGGCGTCCATCATCGTCGCGCGACAGGTGATCTCTGACATTGCGGGCTCCTCCCGAAAAGTCCTTATTAAATTTGGGATTATGTGCCGCCGGGTGCAAGCGCCGCCAAGCGGTTCCGTCAATTCTTCACGCGCTTGAAACAATCAACGCATCGGCCCCGGTCGGTCCATTGATGCCTGCGCGGCGGCGATGGGGCCGGGCGATGCGCGTCCTGCCGGCACGCGCCGGCCGGGCGCTGGAGTCAGTGCGGGCGGCGTGCCTCGCCGCGGGTCGTGGCCGGCACGTCTTCTTCGAACAATTCGGCCAATTTGGCCATCATCGTGCCGCCCAACTCCTCGGCGTCGACGATGGTCACCGCGCGGCGGTAGTAGCGGGTCACGTCATGGCCGATGCCGATCGCCGTCAATTCAACGTCGGACCGGGTTTCGATGAACTGAATGACGTCGCGCAGGTGCTTTTCCAGGTAATTGCCCGGATTGGCCGAAAGGGTCGCGTCGTCGACCGGCGCGCCATCGGAAATCACCATGAGGATGCGGCGTTGTTCCGGGCGCCCCAAAAGCCGGTTGTGCGCCCACATCAGGGCCTCGCCGTCGATGTTCTCTTTCAACAGGCCTTCGCGCAGCATCAGGCCCAGGTTGCGTCGGGCGCGGCGCCAGGGCATGTCGGCGCCCTTGTAGACGATGTGCCGCAGGTCGTTGAGACGCCCGGGGTTCTTTGGTTTGCCCTTTCCCACCCAATCCTCGCGCGACTGGCCGCCCTTCCACGAACGGGTGGTGAAGCCCAGGATTTCGACCTTGACGCCGCAGCGTTCGAGCGTCCGGGCAAGGATGTCGGCACTCATCGCGGCGACCGTGATCGGCCGGCCGCGCATCGATCCCGAATTGTCGATCAACAGGCTGACGACCGTGTCGCGGAAGTCGGTGTCTTTTTCCTGTTTGAACGACAGGGGGTGCAGCGGATCGGTAACCACCCGAGACAGACGGGCCGCGTCCAACAGGCCTTCTTCGAGATCGAAGTCCCAAGACCGCGTCTGTTTCGCCATCAAACGGCGTTGCAGGCGGTTGGCCAATTTCGAGACCACGCCCTGGAGATGTGAAAGTTGTTGGTCCAATTGGGCCCGCAGGCGGGTCAGCTCGTCGTCGTCACAAAGCGCCTCGGCCTCGACGATTTCGTCGTGGGCAAGGGTGAAGGCCTTGTACAACAATTCGTCGCTGGGCGCGTTGCGCGGCCAGCGGTCGTCCCAGTCGGTCGGACCTGCGGGCTCTTCTTCGCCGTCGCCGGCCATCACGTCGTCATCAAAGGCGTCTTGCGAAAACTCCATGTCTTCCGACATTTCGGTCTCACCCTGTTCGCTGGACAAGGCGCCGTCGGCGTCCATTTCGGCGTCCGGGTTCTGGTTTTCGTCCTGGCCCTGTTCGGGGTCGTCTTCGGCCGAATCCTGCTGGTTTTCCGGTTCCGACGGGGTCTGCGCGTCGGTCATCATGTCGAGCGCGACAATCATGTCGCGGACCAGGGCGCCGTAGGCTTCCTGATCGGCCGCGCATTTTTCCAACTGGCCCAATTGCTGGCCGACCTTGCGGTTCAGTTCCTCGCGCCACAGGTTGACGAGATGCTTGGCGTCATCGGGCAGGTTTTGGTCACCCAGACGCTCCCGGGCGAGCAGGCTCAGGACTTCCGGCAGCATGGTTTGGTCCTTCTCCACCACCTGGGCGTAGCCCTTGGCACGGCACTTTTCCGCCAGCACGAACCCCAGGTTTTCCGCGACCCCGGCCATGCGGTTCGCGCCAAGGGTTTCGCAGCGGGCCTGTTCCAGCGCTTCGAACACGGCATGGCTGTCGGGTCCGGCCGGAGCCAGTCGCCGGTGCAGTTCGGCGTCATGATGACGCAGGCGCAGGGCCAGGGCGTCGGAAACGCCACGCAACTTGGTGATACCCTCGGCGCTGGGTGGGCCGGACGGGGACGGCAGGTTGACCGCGCCGTCGCCGATCGATGCCCCCGAGGCCTGGTAATGGACTTCCAAGTCCGGGTCGCGGGAAACCGCCTTGAGCGCCGCCGCGGTGACGCGCTTCAACAGGTCGGCGGGGCGCTCGGATTGGTCCATAGACCGTGGGGCCCCGGCGCTTACTGGATGACCGTGCGCATGGCGGAATCGGGCAATTCCTCGCCCATGCAACGCTGATAGTATTCGGCCACCACCGGGCGTTCGACCTCGTCGCACTTGTTCAGGAAGGTGACCCGGAACGCGTAGGCCATGTCGTTGAAAATGCGCGCGTTTTCCGCCCAGGTAATGACGGTGCGCGGTGACATGACGGTCGAGATGTCGCCATTGACGAAGCCCGCGCGGGTCAGGTCGGCCAGTTCGACCATGGCGCTGACCCGATCCTTGCCGTCGTCCGAGACATATTCCGGCACCTTGGCGAGCACGATATCGACCTCTGCGTCGTGCGCCAGATAGTTCAACGTGGCGACCACGTTCCAGCGGTCCATCTGGCCTTGGTTGATTTGCTGGGTGCCGTGGTACAACCCCGTGGTATCCCCCAGGCCAACCGTGTTGGCGGTGGAGAACAGGCGGAAATAGGGATGCGGTTTGATCACCTGGTTCTGGTCGAGCAGGGTCAGCTTGCCCTCGACTTCCAGAACCCGCTGAATCACGAACATCACGTCGGGCCGCCCGGCGTCGTATTCGTCGAACACCATGGCCGTTGGATTGCGCAGCGCCCAAGGCAGGATGCCTTCGCGAAATTCCGTGACCTGCTTGCCATCGCGCAACACGATCGCGTCCTTGCCGACAAGATCGATGCGCGAAATGTGGCTGTCCAGGTTGACGCGGATGCAGGGCCAATTAAGGCGCGCGGCAACTTGCTCGATGTGCGTCGACTTTCCGGTCCCGTGATACCCCTGGATCATCACCCGCCGGTTATGGGCGAAGCCCGCCAGGATCGCCAGCGTCGTGTCCTTGTCGAAACGATAGGCTTCATCGGTATCCGGGACGTGTTCCTCGCTCTCGGAAAAGGCGGGGACTTCCATGTCCACGTCGATACCGAAGGTCTGGCGAACCGAAACGGTCACGTCGGGCACCTGATGGGCCGCGTCGATGCCGTGGTTGGTGGTCGATTCCAAAGATGTCATGGGTCAATCCCGTATTGGCAAAAAGGGCCCGTATTGGCAAAAGGGGCCGATCGCGTTTGCCCGCCCGCGCCGCGCACGAACAGCCGCGGCACCGGCGGCATGGAAGGCCCGCAGGTAAATTCGGAGCCCCCGTCCTAGGCCTTCGGCGCCTGATCGTCAAGGGGCGAGAAAGCGGAGCAGGGTCTCATGGGCCTCGGTTACTTGCTTGAACTTCTCCTCGGCCGCCTTGGTCCCGCCGTTCGCGTCCGGATGATGGCGTTTGACCAGTTCCTTGTAACGGGCTTTTACATCGTCGGCGCCGACCGGTATTTCAAGGTCGAAAACCGCAAGGGCACGGGCCGTCTTCGCATCCGGTGCGGGCGTTTGGATCTCGCCGCGGGCGCGGGCTTCGGCATCGCGGGCCGCGTCGCCGACGCCCAGCGGGTCGTGCAGCCGGGCCTGGGTCGCCTTGAACGAGTCGCCGGA
>JANQIJ010000358.1 GCA_028282185.1 Rhodospirillales bacterium | reverse complement strand
GCCCAGGTGGCGGAATTGGTAGACGCGCAGGTTTCAGGTACCTGTGGCCGCAAGGCCGTGGAAGTTCGAGTCTTCTCCTGGGCACCATTTTCGGCGATTGTCGGGCGGGAGCAGCAGCCGCATGCGCAGCAATGCCTCGATGCGGCCGCGCCAACGGCCCGTCCAACCCAAGGGCCGCCATTGCAGGGGCATCAGCGACCCGTATAATACGCGAGCATGACAGACCGCGCTTCCCCTCCCGTTATTCATCTGCACCAAGGCGACCTGCCCGCGGGTCTGTCGTTTCCCAACGGCGTCGCCGTGGACAGCGAGACCCAGGGCCTCAACCTTGCCCGGGACCGGCTGTGCCTGGTTCAACTCTCGGCCGGCGACGGCATCTGCCACTTGGTGCAGGTCGCCCAGGGCCAGACCGGGGCACCGAACCTGAAAGCGCTTTGCGAAGACCCGTCGGTGGTCAAGATCTTCCATTATGCGCGGTTCGATATCGCCGCCCTGAAACGCTGGCTCGGCATCGATTGCGCGCCGGTCTATTGCACCAAGATCGCATCGCGCCTGGCCCGCACCTATACGGACGGCCATGGCCTGAAGGACGTGGTTCGCGAACTGGCGGGGGTCGATCTGGACAAGCAACAACAATCGTCGGATTGGGCGCGGACCGATCTCAGCCCCGCGCAACAGGGCTATGCCGCCAACGACGTGCTGTATTTGCACGAAGTCCGCGACCGCCTGGACGAAATGATCCGCCGCGAAGGGCGTCAGGCGATGCTGCAATCCTGTTTCGACTTCCTGCCTCATCGCGTCGCCCTGGATCTGGCCGGATGGGGCGAAGTCGATATCTTCCATCACTGAACCGGCCGGCGGGGCCGCGCCCCGGGAGCGGGACCGGACGCGCGCGGCCAGCCGGGCGGATGAATATGACCTTCGTCCCGTTGACCACGCCGACCGCCACGCCCATACTTTACCAAGGCAATTTTTACGTTTTGCCAGTAGATTAAGAGACTTGGCATGAAGCTTGCCTAAGGCCCGGGCCGCGGGCCGGGCGGCAGACCGGCCAACCCCCGGCGATCGCGCGTCAGTGCGATCGGGATTTGACGCGGGCATGACCCGTCCAACAGCGGAAGACGACGACCGAACGATCATGAGCCGAGCAGCACGAAACCCGAGCCCCTGTGACCCCGACAACGCGGCGGCCGACGACCTGGCCGAGGCGCGGCGCGTCTTGCATACCGAAGCCCGGGCACTCGACGCCCTGGCCGCCGGGCTGGGCGATGATTTTCGCCGGGCGCTCGACATCCTGGGATCGACGCAGGGCCGCGTCGTCGTCACCGGCATGGGCAAAAGCGGTCATATCGCGCGCAAGATCGCCGCGACCCTGTCGTCGACGGGCACACCGGCCCTGTTCGTCCACCCGGCAGAGGCATCGCACGGCGACCTTGGGATGATCGCCCGCGACGACGCCGTCTTCGCCCTTTCCAATTCGGGCGAGACATCGGAACTGGCCGACCTCGTCGGCTACGCCAAACGGTTCAGCATTCCGCTGGTCGCGCTGACAGGCAATGCCGACAGCTCGCTGGCCCGAAACGCAGATGTGGCATTGGTCTACCCGGACCAGCCCGAGGCCTGCCCGATGGGCCTGGCGCCGACCACGTCGACCACCGTGATGCTCGGCTTGGGTGACGCCATCGCCGTGACCCTGTTGGCCAGACGGGGCTTCTCGTCCGACGATTTTCAGCTTTTGCATCCGGGGGGCAAACTCGGCAGACGCCTGTTGAAGGTCCGCGACATCATGCATTCGGGGGACGAAATGCCGCTGGTGCGGCCGGAATTGGCAATGCATGAAGCGCTTCTGGTGATGACCGCCAAGCGCTTCGGCTGCCTGGGCGTGACCGACGAGAGCGGCTGCCTCCTTGGCGTGATCACCGACGGCGATTTGCGGCGCCACATGTCCGACAGCATCATGACCCGCCCAGCCGGTGAGACGATGACCGCCGGCGGCACGACGATCGCACCGGACGCCCTGGCCTCCGAGGCGCTTGCGGTGATGAACGAACGATCGATCACCAACCTTTTCGTGGTCGAGGACGGCCGCGCGGTAGGCATTCTGCACATCCACGATTGCCTGCGAGCGGGGGTGGCATAATCGCAATGGCGACCGATTCCTATTCGGGCTTCGTTCGGATCGCCAAGGTGATGCTGCCCGTGACCGCGGCGGCGCTGATCGGCTTGATCGTTCTGTGGCCGCACCTCCAGACCGACGACCTTCGGTTCCGCCTGGGCTTCGCGGCGATCCAGGCGAATGTGGAAGGTGACCCCAACTTGTTGAACCCCCGCTACGTCGGCACGGACGACGACAACCAGCCCTACGCGGTAACCGCCGACATCGCCAAGAAACTGGACGGCCAGGGCATGGACGTGCGCATCGGCCTTGAACTGCCCAAGGCGGACATCACGCTAAACGACGGCACCTGGCTGGTCCTGACGGCGGAGAACGGAATTTATGCCCGGCGACAAAAGACCCTGGAGTTGGCGGGCGCGGTCAACCTGTTTCACGATTCCGGCTACGAGTTCCGCACCGACGCGGCACAAGTCGACCTATCAAAGGGAATCGCCTCGGGCGACATGCCGGTCAAGGGCCAGGGCCCCTTCGGCACGCTCCAGGCGGAGGGCTTCCGTTTGTTCGACAAGGGTCGGCGGATCGTTTTCACCGGCAAGTCGGCGATGATCCTGAACCCGGGCGCGAAGGTGCCGCAATGAGGCGGTCTCGGCCGTCGGGGAGACATCCCGGCCATGCCATGGGGTGGCGCGGCCTGGCCGCCGCGCTGGTTTTCGCCTTGGCGGCGAGCGGTCCGGCCGCGGCCCAATCACTCAACCTGACCGGCGGTGGCGGCGACGTGCCGATCGAAATTTTCGCTGACGACGGCATCGAATGGCAACAAGACAACCTGGTGTTTCTCGCCAAGGGCAACGCCCGCGCCGTGCGCGGCGGGGTGACCTTGCTGGCCGATCAATTGACCGCGTTCTACGCCGAAAAATCGGACGGCACGACGGACATCTACCGCCTAGACGCCGACGGCAAGGTCCGCATCAAGTCGGCCAACCAGACGGCCAGCGCGGCCAAGGCGGTCTACGACGTGACCCGCGAGATCCTGGTGCTCAGCGGCGGCACGCCGAAATTGGTGACGTCCGACACGGTGATCACCGCCAGCGAACAGTTGGAGTATTGGGAGAAACGGCAGATGGCCGTGGCCCGCGGCAAGGCCGTCGCCGTGCGCGACGACCGGCGCATCAAGGCCGACGTCCTCGCTGCCTTCTTCAAGCAGGCGCGCGGCGGCGAAACCAAGGTCTATCGGGTCGACGCCTATGACAACGTCGCGGTCTTGACCGACCAGGACCGCGCCTTCGGCGGGCGCGGGGTTTACAGCGTGGAAAGCGGTATCGCCACCTTGACCGGATCGGTTAGGATCGAACGCGGCAAGAACGAGCTCCGGGGCTGCAAAGCGGAAGTCAACCTCAATACCGGGATCAGCAAACTTTTCAGCTGCCCCGGTGGACGGACCGAAGGCGTGCTGCAGCCCAGGCGCGACGAAACCAACTGAACGACGGGGATAGGGGCCGGCGTATCGCGCCGGACCGACACGCGAACAAGATGAACGACAGATCGCCCCTCCCTACCGGTACCCTTCCGACCGATCAGGACGAAGGCCCCCGCCTGGTCGCCGACAACCGTGGCCTGGTTGCCAAGAACCTGGGCAAGAGCTTCAAGAAGCGGCCGGTGGTGCGCGGCGTCAACCTGGCGATCCAGCGCGGCGAGGTCGTCGGCTTGCTGGGCCCCAACGGGGCCGGCAAGACCACCTGTTTCTACATGATCACCGGCCTCGTTCAGTTGGACTACGGAGCGATCTATCTGGACGGCCAGGACATTACCACCCTGCCCATGTACCGGCGGGCCCGCCTTGGCGTCGGTTATTTGCCACAGGAAGCGTCGATCTTTCGCGGCCTGAGCGTTGAACAGAACATCCGCGCCGCCTTGGAGGTGGTCGAGAATAATCGGGACCGGCGGGAGGCAATCCTGGATGCCCTGCTGGCCGAGTTTTCCATCACCCACTTGCGACGCACGCCGGCGATCGCGCTTTCCGGCGGCGAACGTCGCCGGGTTGAAATCGCCCGTGCCTTGGCGTCCAACCCGCATTTCGTCCTGCTGGACGAACCGTTCGCCGGCATCGACCCCATCGCGGTGGGTGACATTCGCGACCTGGTCGCCCATCTGAAGGACCGAGGCATCGGCGTGCTGATCACCGACCATAACGTGCGCGAGACGCTCGACGTGATCGACCGGGCCTACATCATTCACGACGGCATGATGTTGCTTGAGGGACTGCCGTCCGACATCGTCGGCAACGAGGAAGTACGCCGTGTCTATCTGGGCGACCGCTTCAGTCTCTAGGGTGCAGTCGAGGCCCGGTCACCGCCGGGGACCCGTGCCATGGCGATGACCCCCCGACTGGATCAGCGCCAAACCCAGGCGCTGGTCATGACACCGCAACTGCAGCAGGCAATCAAACTGTTGCAGCTGTCCAACCTGGAACTGGCCGAGTTCGTCGAACAAGAGCTTGAACAGAACCCGATGCTGGAACGCGACGAAAGCGACCAGGGAGAAGCACCGGCGGATGGCCCGGCGGACGTCGGCGGACCGGAGGCGGAAACCGTGGGAGAAGGCGGCGCGAACGAATCCGAGGACGCCGCCATCGACCTGGATTTCGGCAGCGAAGGCGACGGCGGGCCGACCGACGGCGACATGGACGTGGCACTCGACGATCTCTATAGCCAGGATGGCGCCGGCGACGCCGTCGAGGCGCCGGCCGACCCGGGCTACGAGGCCGTGCTGCCGATGTCCGTGGCCGGCGGCTATTCCGAAGAGCTACCCGGTCTCGAGCAGGTCCTGTCGACGGAGATGAGCCTGCGTGACCATCTTTTGGAACAATTGGGCATGGACCTGCCCGACCACGTCGACCGAATGGTCGGCGCCTACCTGATCGATCACCTGGACGACGCCGGCTATCTGACCGCAGACCTGGAAAACGTCGCGGCGGCGCTGGAATGCGGCGCCGATCGGGTCAGTCGGGTACTCGGCAGCCTGCAGCAATTCGATCCGCCCGGTCTGTTCGCCCGCAACCTGAAGGAGTGCCTCGCCCTGCAACTGGCCGAGCGGGACCGTCTGGATCCGGCAATGGCGGCCCTGCTCGACAATCTGGACATGTTGGCCAAGCACGAGTTCAAAGCCCTGGCCAAGCTGTGCGGCGTCGACATGGAGGACATCGCGGACATGGTTGCCGAAATTCGCGCCCTGGATCCCAAACCGGCGCTGGCCTTCGACGGCAGCATCGCCCATCCGGTCGTCCCTGACGTGCTGATGCGTCAGCGGCGCACCGGCGGCTGGCATATCGAATTGAACCCGGACACCCTGCCCCGGGTTCTGGTCAACAACGAATACCATGCCGAGGTCAACGGCGGCGGCGCCTCGAAGGAAGATCGCCAGTACATCATCGAGCAGTACAATTCAGCCAACTGGCTGGTCAAATCCCTGCATCAGCGGGCAACGACGATCCTCAAGGTCGCCAAGGAAATTGTTCGTCAGCAGGACGCTTTTTTCGCCAAGGGGGTCCAGCACCTCAGGCCGCTCGTGCTGCGCGACGTCGCCGAAGTCATCGACATGCACGAAAGTACGGTCAGTCGGGTAACCGCCAATAAGTATTTGGCTTCGCCCCGGGGGATATTCGAGCTGAAGTACTTCTTCACTTCATCGATCTCAAGCGCCGATGGCGGGGACGCGCTGTCGGCCGAAGCGGTCAAACACCGTATCAAGACGCTGATCGACGCGGAAGCACCCGGTGCCATTTTGTCCGACGACAAGATCGTCGACACGCTACGCGACAGCGGCGTCGACATCGCCCGTCGAACCGTCGCCAAATACCGCGAATCTCTGGGAATACCGTCGTCCGTACAGCGTCGGCGGACCAAGAACGCGCGCCTGTAATCCGTTGGGGAACGGGGTTTGTCGCGCCCCCGGGACGGGGAATTGCCCCGCTTAAGGGCATGGTTGACAGGCGGTGCCGGCGGAACTACCTTCCGGGCCTCCGTTGTCGGCTGGCAGCCGCCGCCGCGGGTCGCCCACGCCCTGACTTGCCGGGTGCTGCGTTTTCGCTGACGGTGGCGCGCGCGCAAGGCTAAGCGCCCGACGGAAAGGTTGGCGCCTTGGTTCTCCAGGTGCCATTGAATTGGCACAATCAGACGCCACAACCGCAGAAAGAAGAAACGGCAAGATCCGGAACATGAAGATCACCGTAAACGGCAAGCAGATGGATGTCGGCGACGCCTTGAAAGCCCACGCCGAGGGGCATCTCAGCGATATCGTCACCAAGTATTTCGATAAGGCAATGGAGGCCGGGGTAGTCCTGACCAAGCAAGGCCATCATTTCAGTGCGGAAATTTCCGTCCATCCGCTGGGCGGTGTGATCGTCCATGGCCGCGGTTCGAACGACGATGCCTATGCGGCCTTCGATCAGGCGGCGGCGCGCATCGACAAACAATTGCGCCGCTATCACCGCCGACTGACCGACCACCATCGGAACATGCAGGCCCAGGAAACCTTGCGCGCCCAGCAATACGTGGTCCAGGCGGAGCCCGATCACGAAGAACTGCCGGAAGGCGGCGAACCGACGATCATCGCCGAAATGCCGACCAACATTCCCACCCTTTCGGTGAGCGAGGCCGTAATGCGCATGGATTTGGCCGACGCGCCGGTGCAGATGTTCCGCGACGGCGGTTCCGGACGCTTGAACGTGGTCTATCGGCGCGAAGACGGCAACATTGGCTGGATTGATCCGCACGACGCGGACAGCCAGGATGGATGACGCGCGCGGCACGCGCGATCTCCCGTTAACGACCAAAAGGCAAAGGACCGGCAATGGAAATCCGCGACCTTCTCCTTCCGGAAAGCGTTATCCAGAACCTCCGCGTGAGCAGTAAGAAGCAGGCCCTGCAGGAACTGGCGCGGGCCGTCGCCGGACAAGTCGACCTTGAGGAACGCGCTGTCTTCGATGTTCTGATGGAACGCGAAAAGCTCGGCACCACGGGCGTCGGAAACGGCATCGCCATCCCCCACGGCAAACTGGCGCAGGTCGACAAACTGTTCGGGATGTTTGCCCGGCTGGAAAAGCCGATCGATTTTCAGGCCATCGATGAACAGCCGGTTGATCTGATCTTCCTTTTGTTGGCGCCGGAATCGGCGGGTGCCGATCATCTCAAGGCGCTGGCCCGGGTTTCCCGCCTGCTGCGCGACCGCAAAATCTGCGACAAGCTCCGCGGCACCGACGACGCCGAAGCACTTTACGCGATATTGAGTGATTCCGCCGACGTCCAGGCCGCGTGACCAGCCTCGCCGGTCTGTCCGGCAGGCCCATCAAACATCAGGTTCAGAAGTTTCGTCCAAGGGGCGCAGACCAGGCCGGTCGCGCGCCCTAATGGAGCGTGGCGACGGAAAAGTCGTTTTGCAGCGCCGTGGCCTCGGCCAATTCCGCGCTCGTCGCCGTGCCGAGCGCCTCGCCGGCGGCCGAGAACACGCCGAACGCGGCGCCTTCGCGACCCGTCACCGGCTTGACGAAGACCACGTTCTCCGCACCCAGGCTGAGGAAATCCGGACCCGACATCTTGCGCAAAGCCATGGCTTTCAACAGATCCGTTTTCGAAGTTGCCATTTTTCCGTCTTCCTTATCCTGCCGAGGCGGCGATCAGGGCGACCAAGCCTTGGTTGAGGACGCAAGGCGCGCTTTCGTTTGGGCCCATGCAATAACAAGGCCATCATGGGGAAAATGGTTAACAGGGAGTTTCCTGCGGACGGAAAACGTCCGCCGACCGCGCGCTGGCGGATGGATCGGCCTCAGGACTCCGGCGTCACGTCGATCGCCTTATCCGACTTCTTGCGCGATGCCTTGGTCCCGGCACCCTCGATGACGATGGTTTTGACCTGCGGTTCGGGCACCTGACGCTCAAGATCGACATGCAACAAACCGCTGTCCAGATGGGCGTGCGTGATCTCAATGCCTTCGGCCAGAACGAACGCGCGCTGGAACTGGCGCGCGGCGATGCCGCGATGTATGAACACGCGATCCGGACCGTCGTCGTGCTGCTTGCCGCGGATGACCAACTGGGTATCTTCCAGCGTCACCGACAGGTCGTCCTCGGTGAACCCGGCGACGGCCAGCGTGATGCGCAGCGCATACTCGCCGGTCTGTTCGATGTTGTAGGGCGGATAGCCTTCCCCGGACGACTTCGCCGCCTGGTCGAGCATGCGCTCCAGGTGTTCAAAACCAAGCAGAAGCGGACTGTTGAAACTGCCGAGGCGGGACATATGCGTTCTCCTCTGGTGCGAACGAGCGAAAACGGGGAAGGCCCGCACCGGGCGGCACCTTCGAACGCCGACCGATACCCGGACGGTGACCTTAAGGTGGCATGAAATACCGTCCTGTCAACGCCCGCCACGCGCCGCGCCTTCCGCCCGGTGTCGGCCGGTCCGGCGCACTCAGCCGATGAAGCGTCCCAGGCGCACGGCCGTCGCGCCCGGCATCAACCGCCGAGACGGCATGATCAGGATACAATCATCGTGCGGCGTGGCCACGGGGCGGTCTCCGTCCCGGCCGATCACCGTGCCGGCCCGGGCAATGACCTCAAGGCCGCGAAATTCCCGGACGAAATGAAAATCGTCCGTTTCGATGGTCACCGGGCGGGTGATCTCGACGATCCGCTGGCCGGGCGGCGCCGGCGCCAGGTGCGGCCCGACGAAGTCCATATCGATCATGCCGGTGTGCAGCAGAAAGCGCAGCGCGGTCTGCTTCGCCGTGGTCGCCGCCTCGGCCGCCCAGTGTTGACCGCATTCCACCAAGAGGGCGTCCTTGGGCGAAACCGGATCGCGGAACGCCGCATAATCGCGCAAACGCCGGCCCGCGGCATGGCCCTCGTCCATGACCACAAGCTCTGGAATGCCGACGCCTTCGGCCAGGCGGCGGCCCTTGTCAAGCGGACCGGCGAGCACCAGCGCCCCGGTGTCATGCTGCATCGAATGGATGTCCAACAGGCGGTCGACCGTATCAATCAGCGGTCGGACCCGGCGGGCGC
>JANQIJ010000340.1 GCA_028282185.1 Rhodospirillales bacterium | reverse complement strand
ACATCAAGATCGAGATCAAGCCCCGGGAAGGGCGTATCGAGGTCGATCTTTCCGACAACCCGGAAAGTGTCCCCTGCGGCCTGAACCTGATCTTCACCGGCCGGAAGGCGCCGGAATTATGGGGGATGGATCCGTGAATGCAGTTGAAAATGCCGTTCATCACGCCCGACGTGGCCGAGGCTCCCGACAGGTTCAGGCCGCAGGGGACACTTTCCGGGTTGTCGGAAAGATCGACCTCGATACGCCCTTCCCGGGGCTTGATCTCGATCTTGATGTTCAGTTCCACCCCGTCCGGCAAGGCCGGTTCGAAAGGATCGTGCCGCCCGGAGTTTTCGAGTTTCGCCGCCGGCAGTTTCCGCACGGCCTCAATCATCCGGCGTTCCGAATAATCGAGCCATTCACGGCTGAATTTCCGCACGGTTTCAAGCCCGTATTTCTCGACGAATTCCTTCAACCGCCGTTCGCCGATGCGCGCCGAGCCGATGGCCGCCAGGAAATCCCCGTGCCACTGTTCGGGAACCCGGATGCGCGATCGGCACATGCGGACGATGTCGTCATTGGTCTTGTAGTCGCGCTGGATACGGACGCAGGGAAAGATCAGGGCGCCCTCTTCGTAGACATCGCGGGCGTTGACGAAATAGGTCGTGGGGATCGAATTGCCGATGTCCGCCTGGTGCGCCTTGGCGCAGACGGAGAACAGATGAACGCCTTCGAAAAACACCGGAACCAATGTCGCGTGGTCGGCGGGATGGGTGTTCCCCAAATACGGGTCGTTGTGCAGGAAGGCGTCGCCCTCGGCCAGGTCCTCGTGTAGATCGCACATGGCCTGGGTCATCAACTGGGTGCCGAAGATGTGACCGGGCAGGCCCTCGGCCGAGGCCAGAAGCTGATTGTCGCCGGTGGTGATTGCGCAGGAAAAGTCGCGCGCGCTGGAAATCACCGCCGACCGGCCGGCGCGCAAAAGCGTGTTGGACATTTCCCGGACGATCGCATCCAGACGGTTGGCCATCACGGCCATCAAGACAGGGTCCAAGGCATCCTCTTCCTTCGGCTTCGATGCGTCTGTGGCCGCCATGACTTCTTCTCCTTCGATCCGCGCTTAGGCGGCGGCCGCCCGTTTGCGGTGGGCGAGCACGAAGTTGCCGTTGGTCGAGACGCGCGCCCGCATGTCGGGATAGACGACCAAGGTGGTTGTCGGCACCTCGACGATCGCCGGGCCTTCGATCACCGTGCCCGGCGGCAACGTCAGGCCGCGGTAGACGGGCGTCTTCACAGGACCGGGGCCGCCGAAGAACGCATCCCGTTCACCATGCGGGACCGCCGGCGTTCCCGCAGGCCTCTCATAGGCGGGCGGCTTGTCAAGTTCGACCGCCAGGCGTCCGCGCCAATTCAGAAACTCAACCACCGATCCTTCGTCTCGAACGGCGAACACCCGCTCATGCGCCTGATGAAAAGCCTCGACCAGGCGGGCAAGGTCCCGCGGCCCGTCAATCCGGTCGCCGGGAACGCTGGCTTCAAGATCCCAAACTTGGAAGCGATAGTGCGCTTCGACCTGGATCGTAATGCGATGCTTCGCACTGTGCGCGGCACCAATCGACCGGCGGAATTTTTCCAGGTTCTCGCCGATCGTTCGAAGGACGCCATTGACACCGTCGTAATCGAAGGCGTCCGACGCGGTCACGAAATTCGACGAGTCCTCGGCGACGATGTCGGAGAACTGCATGCCGCAGGCGCTCAACGCGCTGGCCGTTTCCGGCAGCACGACGTTGCCGCAACCCAATTCGCGGGCGATGGGCAGGATGTTCAATCCGGCGGCACCACCGCCGGCGACAATCGCGCTTTCCTGGGGGTCGATGCCCTCGATCACCGTGATTTCCTGGATCGCCTCGATCATCAGCTCGTTGGCGATGGTCATGATGCCGAACGCCGCCGCCATGGGATCCTTGCCGATCCCGTCGCCCACTTTCGCGACCGCCTCCATCGCGGCGTCGCGGTCCAAGCGCATGCGTCCGCCGTTGAAGTAGTCGGGATCGAGATAGCCGAGGACGACGGCGGCATCGGTCACCGTCGGCTGATCGCCGCCCAACCCGTAACAGGCCGGCCCCGGATCGGACCCGGCGCTGGCCGGACCGACGCGCAGCAGTCCGCCCGGATCGACCCAGGCGATGGAACCGCCGCCGGCACCGACACTGCGGACGTCCACCGTGGACATGCTGATCAAATCGCCCGTCCATTGACGCCCCAGCCATGTGTCCCGGGTCTTCACCAATTCACCACCGCGCACCAGCCCGACATCGAAGGTCGTTCCGCCGGCGTCGCAGACGATGAGATCTTCCTGCAAATTTTCGCGGGCGGCATAGACCTGGCCGGCGACCGGCGCCATGGCCGGCCCCGATTTCACCGTGTGGACCGGGTGGTCGGCCACCTCGTCAACATGCATGGCGCCGCCAACGGACGTGGAAACCAGCAACTCGCCCTGAAAACCGTTGACCGCCAAATCCTCGGACATTTCGGTCAGGTATTTTCCCATCAGCGGTTTCAGCGAGGCATCGATCGCCGTGGTCGAGGCACGGCGGTATTCCCTGAGGATCGGGATCAAGGCGTGCGACAGGGTATAGGGCACATCCGGCACGAGTTCCTCGATCAGTTCGCCCAGCCGCAGTTCATGGATCGGGTTCGCGGTCGACCAGATCAGGGTCACGGCAATGGCCTCGAACCCGCCGTCGCGCAATCCGGTCAGGATTTCGCGGGCCCTTTGCTCGTCCAACGGCACGGCCACGCCGCCCTCCGCATCGATGCGTTCAGGTATCTCGAAAGTGTGGCGTCTGGGGATATAGGGTTCGGGATAGTCCTTGGAAAAATCGTGTGGATCGAATTTCCCGCCTTCCTTGAGGACCAGGATCTCGGGAAACCCCTCGGTCGTCAGAAACGCGGTCTTGGCGACCGATCGCGTCACGATGGCGTTGGTTGCCCGCGTCGTGCCGAATGTCAAAAGGCGCGCCTTCTTCAAAACCTCTTCGGCGCCGACGCCCAGGTCGTCGCAGGCGGCGTTCAGGCCGGCATAGAAGCCGTCGAATGACCGGTCCGCCGTGGTCAACCCCTTACCGACATAAAGCCGGCCCTCGGCGTCGGCGACGACCACATCGGTGAACGTGCCCCCCGTGTCGACGGAAATCCGATAGCTCATGGCCGGGCCTCCGGGGCATCGGACGCGGGGGCGGCACCGCCCGCCGCGGCGGCCCCCCGGCCGAGATAGGCTTCGATGACTTCCGGGTCATTGCAGACATCGTCGAAGCTTCCTTCGGCGATTTTCGTTCCGTGATCCAAGGCGATGACGCGTTCCGCGACCCCCCTGACCAGGGCCATGTCATGTTCGATCAACAAAACCGTGAAGCCCATGGTGTTGATGCGCTTGATGTCTTCCATGATTTCCGCGGTTTCGGTCGGATTCATGCCGGCAACCGGTTCATCCAGCAGGATCAGTTTCGGCCGCGACGCCAATACCCGGGCGATTTCCAAACGCCGACGGTTTGCATAGGACAGGGAATAGGCGGGCTCGTTATACATGCTGAGGAGCCTCGGCCCGAAAAAGCCGAGGGTTTCCGTCGCCCGTTCCTCGGCCTTTTTTTCATCCTCGACGATTGCCGGTGTGCGAAGCAGGGATTGCAGAAAACCGCCATTGAGGTGCCTGTTCATGCCGATCAGAACATTTTCCGCCACCGTAAGGTTGGGGAAAAGCCGCAGCGTTTGAAAGGTTCGGGCAATGCCCAATTCGTTGATCTTATGAGCCGGCAGGCCGACCAGACTGCTCGGCGGATCGTCGAATTCAATTGATCCGGAGGTGACCGGATACAGGCCGGACAAAAGATTGAAGAACGTCGTCTTGCCCGACCCGTTGGGGCCGATGATGGCGACCACTTCGCCGGTCTCTACGCTCAAGTTGAGATTTTGAACGGCGCGGATGCCGCCAAAGGACTTGCTGACGCCTTCAATGCGAAGGATCGGTTGATCGGCGCCGGCGGCTTCGGGGCTGGGGCGAGGGTCTTTGGTCATGGCAACGCGCGTTCCTTTGCCTAGTCCACCGGCCGGACATGGGCGTTTTCCTTGCCCGATGCCTTGATCAATTCTTCCACGCGGGCGCTTTCAAGTTCCCTGCGGCGGCGTTGCGACGGGAACAGGCCCTGTGGCCTGAAGATCATGATCAACGCCATGGACAAGCCGAACAGCAGCATGCGCAGCACCTCGAAATCGCGCAGTCTTTCGGGGATCATGATCAGAAGAACCGCGCCCAAGGCGACACCCCAAATACTCCCCATGCCGCCGATCAGCACCATGGCCAGGATGGTGATCGAGGTCAGAAGTATGAAGTTGTCCGGATGAACGAAGCCGATCATATGGGCAAAGACCGCACCGCCGATGCCGCCGAAAAAGGCGCCGGTGGAAAACGCCAGGACCTTGTTGAAGGTCAGATCGATGCCGAAGCAATGCGCCGCCACGTCGTCTTCCCGCATCGCTTCCCACCGCCTGCCGATGTTCGAGTTCAGCAGCCGGTAGCTGATCAGCATGGTGATCGCGATCAGGATCAGCGTCAGGTAGTAGAAATTGGTTTGAAACGGCAGCGTGAAACCGAACACCGTGATGGGCGACAGGAAGTCGTGGCCGAAGATGGTTGGCGCCGGAATGTTGATGACGCCGTCGGTGCCGTTCGTGACGCCTTTCAGGTTCCGGTGCAGGATGTTCATCATCAAGCCGTAGCCCAGGGTCACCATGGCCAGATAATGACCTTTCACCCGAAGGGCGGGCCAGGCAACCAGGAATCCGAAAAACGCGGCGACCAGGCCGCCGAGCGGCAAGCCGACCCAAAAATCCACATCCCAGATCACCGCCAATTGCGCCGAGGTATAGGCGCCGGCGGCGAAGTAGACCGCGAACCCCACGTCCAGGAGACCCGCGAACCCCAAGGTGATGTTCAAGCCCAGCGCCACGATGACGAAAATGCCGGCCAAGGCGCCCAGATGCACCAGATAGGCGTCATGGGCGAAGATCAAGGGGTAGACGGCGAGCAGAACGCTCATCACCAGGACCATCTGGCCCTTGTGAACTTGCACCAAGTCACGAAAGCGTTGATCCAGTCGGGGCAGTTTGCGCCACATGAACGCGCCGGCACCGACCAAGGCAAGATAGCCCATCAGAAGGTAGGCGTCCTTGATCGCCAGTCCGATCAAGAACAATATGAAAAAGAAAACCAGGTATCCGGTCAGTTCCAGTCGGTCGCGGACACGCTCGGCGGTTGAACGGTCGTCGTCCTTGCGGATCTGGCTTGAGATGAAATCGATTTCCGGCATGGACGGGCCCTTTTATCCGACTTTCGTTTGGGGAGTGCCGAGCAAACCGGAGGGCCGGAAGACCAGGATGCCGATGAGGATCAGGAACACGAACACGTCCTTGTACTGGGACCCGTTGGGAACCAGGGCAACGACCAGGACTTCGAAAAGCGCCAGAATGTAACCGCCGTAGACCGCGCCGTAGACATTGCCCAATCCGCCGATCACGGCGGCGGTGAAACCCTTGACACCCATGACCCAGCCCATGTCAAACCGGATGGATTGATAGTACAGGCCGTTCATCACCCCGGCGGCAGCCCCCAGGGCGGAGCCGATGATAAAGGCGTCCCGAATGACCCGATTGACATTGATCCCCATCATCCGCGCCGCCTCGACATCCTCGGAGGTCGCCCGCATGGCCCGGCCGAGCCAGGTTTTCGTCACCAAGAGATAAACCCCGGCGACGAGCAGAATGGACAACAGGATCAGGCCCGCCTGGGTGTAGGAAATCGTGATGTTGCCGATGTCGAAAGTATCGAACGAATAGGGCGAGAAGAACGCCAGCGGGTTCGCGCCTTCGGGGTAGAACTCCTTGATCGCTTCGCGGATCACGATGCCGATCGACAATGAGGTGACAAGAAGCAGGAGCGGCGGCAATCCCCGCAGCGGTCGGAAGGCGACTCGTTCCATTCCCACGCCCAGCGCCGCCGATACGGTCATCGAGACGACGAACATCAAGACGATGATGAACAAGGCGTTTTCCATACCGGCGGCAATCACCGCGGTCGAGACCGTCAGCGCCACGAAAGCGCCAAACATGAAAACCTCGCCATGGGCGAAGTTGATCAATCCCAAAACGCCGAAGAACAAGGTGAACCCGACCGCGACAAGCGTATACATCCCGCCAATGGTCAGGGCATTCACCAGTTGTTGTAGCCAAATTTCCATCTTGTTTTCCTGCTGTCGCGGGTGCGGCGCACGGTGAAACGTCAGTGCCCAAAAAGGCGGCGGGAGGGTCGGCGGAAGAAGGTTGTCAAATAGACAGCACCTTCCGCGCGCCGCCGGGGCGGATCGCATTCGACCCGCCCCGGCGTCACGAAAACCGCTTTACTTGACCGGCTTCAATTCCGTCGCCGCGCGATCGGTGCGGTACAGAATGTTCCACTTGCCATCTTTCACTTCGTAGATCGCGATATGCAGGATATCCAGCATGCCGTGCTCATCGAACTTGAAATCGCCCAGCATGGTGGAGAAGCTGCCCGTTTCCAGTTCTTTCAAGACAGCCTCGCGCGTGACGTCGCCCTTTTTGTTCGCGGCGGCGGCGGCCTGCACGAATACCTGACCGGCGGCATAAGCCATCGGGCCGAAGCTTTCATAAGACTGGTTGAACTTGGCGGCCGCGTAGTCCTTTTCAAACCGGATGCCGCGCCCTTCGGGATAATAGGCCATCGGCAGGCCCCAAAAACTGGCGAGCGAGCCCTCCGCCGCGTCGCCGGTGATCTTGATATAGGTCTCCGAGAACACGCCGCCCGAGGACATGATCGGCGCGTCGAACCCCAGCTTCTTCATTTGCTGCCTGACCAGGCTGGCCTCGACGATCCGCCCGCCGAAGAAAATCAGGTCGGGATTCAACGGTTTGATCTTGGTCAGCAGAGAGGTGAAATCCTTCTCCCCCGGGACAATGCTCTCCCGGCCGATGATGATTCCGTCCCCCTTCAGTTTTTTCGCCGCCTTCGTGAACTCGTTCACCTGCGTCACGGCGAATGCGGAGTTGTCGTCGATCGCGTAGATGCGCTTGAAACCCTTGGTCGCCGCCGCGAAGTAGGCGGCCATCTTCATGTTGATCAGGTCATAAGGCGAGTTACGGAAGATCACCGCGGACTTGTGATAGGGCCGCGTGGTCCGGTGATCGTTGGACCCGCCCAGGATCGTCGGCAAACCATAGCGGTTGTAGATCGCGTGGGTCGCCAAACCGATGCCGGACGTCCAACAACAAAAGGCGCCGACGACGTCGGGGTCGGCGCCCGCCTTGGTCGCCAGGCTGGCGCCCTGCGCCGTATCCCCCGCGTTGTCGCCGCGGACGACGTCGAGCTTCAAATCTCCCAACACCCCGGATGCGTTCCCTTGATCCACGGCCAGCTTGAAGGCGTTGAACATCCCGTCACCGAAGTTCGACCAAGGGCCGGAAAGCGGTAAGTTGACGAAGAGCTTCTTGCTCTCCGCATGGGCGGCATGCGCGGTCAGGCTCAGCGCGACAGCCGTCGCGGCCAGGAATGATGTTGCGCGTTTCATATGGAATGGCATGGCTTCTAAATGCTCCCCTGTTGATGAAAGCGGACTGCATCGGTGCGCGCCGCCGAAGGTTCTCGTTTCTTCGACCGAATGCCTGAAAAACCCTTGACCCGTTTCAAGACCCGCCCGGCTTTGGGCGCACATCACGTCCGGTCGAAATAGGCTGTTTTCAAATTCATGAATGGCCATATTACTTCAGCCATTAAATCTTCGAGCGACCTCGCGATTTATTCAATTTAAAGTAAATAAATATATTAATTCTTGTTTTTAAATGAATGCAACCTATCTTTATCAATACATGCTAACATCCGCAAAATTGTTTGCAATATAATTAATTTAACAATTACACATTAAGAAAATTAATGTGCGCTGTCTGATGACTTTGCCCTATTCTTGTGGCGCTTGTTTCCCAAGCACGCACCGGTTCCGAATGCCGGCACGGGCGGGCGGGCAAGGCGTCACAAGAGCAAAGCATCGCAACGTTGAAACAGTTTTGACTGACCATGTTGTCGCAACAGACCCACGGACCGGATAAATCACCATCGCCCGCGCCCGACGCGGCGGGTGACGATGACGGTATTCTTTTGGAATTGAAGGACGTCGTTACGTTTTACGGCGCGATTCAGATCCTGAAAGACGTCAACATCCAGGTTCGCGCCGGTGAAGTGGTTTCGCTTCTCGGCGGCAATGCGTCGGGCAAGACGACGACGATGAAGACGATCCTGGGCCTGGTCAAGCCGGCGGCGGGCACGGTGACGTTTCGCGGGCGGGTCGTCAATGACATGAATTCCTCGGACATCATCGCGCGGGGCCTCGCGCCTGTGCCCGAGGCACGGCGGCTCTTCGCGACCATGAGCGTTCGCGAGAACCTGATGATGGGGGCTTACGCGACCCGCCACCGCCCGGAAAAGGACATCCAGGACACCTATGAGGAGGTTCTGGAAATCTTCCCCCGCGTGCGCGAGCGTCTGGACCAGCCGGGCGGGACGTTATCGGGCGGCGAACAACAGATGGTCGCCGTCGCGCGCGCGTTGATGGCCAAACCCAAATTGATCCTGATGGACGAACCGTCCATGGGCCTCGCCCCGGCGCTGGTGGAAACCGTTTTCGATGTTATCGCTCAGATCAAGGACCGGGGCACGGCCATGTTTATCGTCGAACAGAACGCCAACATGGCCTTGTCCGTCGCCGACCGCGGATACGTGCTGCAGAATGGCAAGATCGTCGTTGACGACACCGCCGAGAACTTGCTCGCCAGCGACAGCATAAGGAAGGCTTATCTGGGACAGGCGTAGCTCAACCACCCGGTTTACCCGGCAAAAAATTCGTTGCGACAAGCTTGTTAACCGTGACACGCTTTTTGCCCGTTCCCGTAAGCGGCACAAATCGTTGGAAGGGTGGGCTCTATGCGGGGGATGCCCCCCAAACAGGTTGAGACCTTCCTTTGGGTGGTGCGCCTGGGCAGTTTCGCGGCCGCGGCAGAGAAGCTGGCGGCGACGCAGGCGACGATTTCCCTGCGCATAAACGAATTGGAACAAAACCTGGGCGTCAAGCTGTTCGAACGTTCCCATCGGGGCGTTCAAGTCACCGCGACCGGACGAAGTCTTCTGGGACCGGCCGAGGAAATGGCCGCCTTGACCGAACGCATCCTGACCGAGATCGGAGCCGAGCAAGCCCATACGGGCAAGGTCCGGGTCGGCGTCGCCGATCTGATCGCCATGTCATGGCTCGATCTTTTGATCCCGGCGGTGCACGAGGAATTTCCCCGGGTCGACCTGGATATTTCCATCGGCATGGCAATCGAATTGGTCGACGGCCTGCGCCATGGCGACTACGATTTGGTTCTTGCGCCCGCGGAAATCTGGGCGCAGGAATTCGAGGCCCTGCCCCTTGGCCATGCGGCCTTCACTTGGATGGCGGGCGCCGACCTGCCACTGCCGAACGGCCGGTTGCGGCCTTCGGACATCCGGGAATTCCCGGTCATTACACTCGATCAGAATTCATACCACCACCGGATCGTGTCGGACTGGTTCCGCCAGGGCGCGGTGAAGCCGCGCCATTCCGTCGCGTGTAATTCCAATCACTTGATCATCTCCTTGACCTTGGCCGGCCACGGCATCGGCCTGGTCCCGGTCTGCGCCGTCGAGAAGGAATTGGAAGACGGGGCTTTGGTCATCGTCGACTGCGAACCGACGGTCCCGCCCGTCTCGTTTTTCGCACTGCTGTCATCGGCAACCGCAAACGACGTATCGCGCCGGATGGCGCAGCTCGCGGCCGAACTGTCCCCTTTTCATCAAAAGGCGGAAGACGTGATGCCGAAGCGAAACAAGGTTGCCGCGGAATAACGGGTCGCTCGCAGGGACATCCCCCAAGATTCGCCGGCCCACCCGCGCTCTCGGCCCGAATTTGGCCCCGAATCGGCAATTCTGGCGGTCTCTCACCGAACGTCTCTCCGGGTCCAAAAGCTGCCGAAACCGAGCGAATGCAGATACACCCGCTGCCGGCCTGAACATGCCATGGCCGCATGTGTTCCACATCTAGTCGTAGCGGAGTTCCGTTGCCTTGCCACGAAACACGTAATAGCTTAGCGCGGTGTATCCGATGATCGCCGGCAGCACGAACATCACCCCGAACAGAATGATCATCAAGCTCTCCGGAGCACTGGCCGACTCGTAGATCGTCAAGGCTTCGGGCACGACGTAGGGATAAAAGCTGTACGCCATCCCGAAGAAACCGAGCGCAAAGAGACCCATGGTGGCCGCGAAAGGGACCCAGCTCCAGGCGTCGTTGCGATGCGGTCCCGCCCGCAGTGACAAATAGAGAACGATGATCAGAAGCAATGATCCCAGCGGCAGCGGGGCGAGCAGCATGACCTCCGGGAACGAGAACCACTTATCGAAGATACGCGGGCTGACGAACGGGGTCGCGACGGAGACGGCGCCGAGCCCGACCAAGACCCAAGGGAGGCCGCGACGGGCCCAGTTGACGGCTTTTTCCTGGAGCGGGCCATCGGTTTTGAGGATCAGCCAGCCGGCCCCGATGAAGGCATAGGCCCCGGTCAGGCAAAGGCCCGTCAGGAGCGCGAAGACGACCGAGGGGAAATCCCAGTTCAGGCCCATGATATAGAGACCGAGCATGAACCCTTGGGACAGGGATGTCATCAAGGACCCCCAGCAGAAGGCCGCGTTCCACAGCGGCCTCTGTTCGATCCTGGCCTTCGCCCGGAATTCGAAGGCCACGCCGCGCAGGATCAGCCCGATCAGCATGACGAAGACCGGCAGGTAGAGCGCCGTCAGAATGACACCGTGAGCAACCGGAAAGGCCACCAGCAGGATGCCGATGGCGAGCACCAGCCATGTCTCGTTCGCATCCCAAAACGGTCCGATGGAGGCGACCATCCGGTCCCGCTCGCCCGCATCGGCAAAGGGAAAAAGCAGCCCGACACCGAGATCAAAACCGTCCAGGATGACGTAAATCAGGATGCTTCCACCCATGAGGACCGCAAAGGCGATGGGGAGCCAAACCGCGGGGTCACCCAAAAAATCCAACACTGCCACGCTCCTCTCACTCGGCCGGTACGAGCCGGACGCTGGCCGCGCCGGACCGAGGGGTTTCGTCGGTATCCGTGTCATCCGCTTTCGCGGCTTTGCGCGCCAGATGAGTCAGCGTCGCAATGTAGGCGAGCATGAGAACACCATAGACAACGAGATAGACAACCAGCGTGGTGCCGACCATGGCGGGCGGCACCTCCGCCACCGCCTCGGCCGTCGTCAGGACGCCGTTGACCAACCAGGGCTGGCGGCCGATTTCCGTCGTATACCAACCGGCCAAGGTGGCCACCCAGCCGCTGAATGCCATACCGGCCAAAATTCGGAAGACCCAGGGATTGGTGTTGTCGAGCGACCCGGCGCGCCGCATGGCAAACAGGCTGCCCCAAGACACCACCAGCATCAGCATGCCGACGCCCACCATGACACGGAAGGACCAGAACACCGGGTTGACCGGTGGATGCATGACGGTGCCGTCCGCGAGAACGAAGTCGTTGAGGCCCGGGACGACGCCGTCGGGATCGTGGGTCAAAATGAGGCTGGCCCCGCTCGGGATCGAAAGCTCGAAATGATTGGTCCGGGCGTCTTCATCGGGGATGGCAAAGAGAACGAGCGGAACGTTTCCGCGTGTTTCCCAATTGCCCTCCATGGCCGCGACCTTTTGCGGCTGGTGCTCGAGCGTGTTCAGCCCGTGCAGGTCACCCGCCAGAATCTGTACGGGGATCAAGAGCGCGCCCAGCACGACACCGGTCCTGAGCGTCAGGCGCACACTGTCGCATCGATCGCCCAGCAGCCAACGGAACGCCGACAAACCGGCAATCAGGAAAGCAACCGTCAGACCGCTGGCCAGCAGCATATGGGCCAGCCGGTAGGGCATCGATGGGTTGAAAATGATCGCGAACCAATCCGTCGCATGGACGATACCGTCGCGAAGCTCGAACCCGACCGGGGTGTGCATCCAAGAATTCAACACCAGAATCCAGAACGCGCTCATGGTGGTGCCGAACGCCACCAGGAAAGTCGCGAGGGTGTGCAGCCAGCTTGGCACCTTTGAGAAGCCGAACAGCATGATCCCGAGGAAGACCGCCTCCAGGAAAAACGCGGTCATGACCTCATAGGCCAAGAGCGGCCCGGCGATGTTGCCGACCTTTTCCATGAAGCCCGGCCAGTTTGTGCCGAACTGAAAACTCATGGTGATGCCCGAGACGACGCCCATGGCGAAGGACAGGGCGAACACCTTCACCCAAAAACGGTACGCCTCCATCCACCGCATGTCCCCCGTCGCGCTGAAGCGAACCTTGAAGAACAGCAACACCCAGCCGAGCGCGATGGTGATCGTCGGGAACAGGATGTGGAAGGATATGTTGGCCGCGAACTGTATGCGCGACAGGATCAGTTCATCCAAGGGTCTTCTCCGCGTCCGTGCCTTCGTTGCCGATTGGCCTGGCCATCCGGCCGGGGAGGGAGACGACCCTTTCCGTTACGGCGACGGCCTTCTGTATCCTTGCGCCGAGGGCAAGCAACTGAACCAGGCGATCCGTCTCAAGACCTTTCATGTCATCGTACCAGCCCGCGACCAATTCGATCAGCTCACGAAGTTCGGCGATCCGCCGGCAAGCGTAAGTATCCTGATCGGAAGCGGGGGTCTCGATCTCAAGACCGCGCAACTTGGAGAGCGTCGGGTCGATCTCGCGCTTCTTGCGTTCTTCCACCAAAGTACGGACGATCTCCCAAAGGTCGCCGGGCGTCGTGAAGTGGTCGCGGCGGTCTTCCGGTACATGCCGCAGCCGAACCAGGTTCCAGGCCTGCAGTTCCTTCAACCCCATCGACACGTTGGAGCGTGACACGCCCAGACCGGCCACGATGTCGTCGGCGCAAAGCGGCGCTTCGCTGAGAAACAGCATGGCATAGATCTGGCCAACCGTCCGGTTGATGCCCCAGCGCGACCCCATCTCACCGAAATGAAGGACGAATTCCTGACGGACGGGGTCGAGATTCATGGTCATGACTTTATCCCTCTGCCAAACTGGCATTTCGTTAATTTCAGGAATTTCTGAAATGATGATCAGCCGCCGCGGTTTCAAGAGGCAGTGACCTAAAATCCGCCGCCCGTCGCGCTCCCGACACTTGTTTGGGGCCTGGTGACGGCCTGAATTCAAGGCAACATCCCAATATGGCCAACCGGCAACACCGCGTTGGCATGGATCCGGAACATCAGGCTGTCGATCGCCCGCACCATCAAGCAGCCCAAGGCCGACCCATTCATTGATGCCGTTCGAGTGCGGCGTTTGCTGCTTCTGTTATGGGTCACCAACCGAACGTCGCCGGCAGCATCTAGAATGTTCGCTTTCCGGCTGGGATCCGACTTTCGGGTGGGGACGTTTCCCAATGCCTCACACAGGCGAATGGATGCCTGCTTTCCGGATCGATCATCGAGCAGGGTTTGAAAGTAAGAATTCCATCGCCTTAAAATGGGCCGACGCTCACGTATCAAGGAAAAACCATGGTCGAAAAAGCTGCGAAATCTTCGGTTGGCGCCAAGGCATTTGGCGTCCTCGCCCTGGCGGTGGTCATCGGTGCCGGTTACGTGGGATTCGTGAAACTGAGTGAGGGCCACGACCGGGCACAGGCCGAAACCCGTGCAGTGGTCATCGAGTTGAAAAACGACACGCTGAAAGAGCTCCGCGCGTCCAGCCAAAATACGGTGACGGAAATCCGCAGGCTTGCCGACGGCGCGGCACTTGGAGGCGGCAGCTCTGGTCTCGAAACCGTGTCCGAAATCACGTCGGAGCTTAAGCAGCTCAGGGCGGAACTAAGGGCGCTTCGCGAGGAACATAAGAAGCCCGCGGTTTTATCCGGCACCGGCGCGGAACCGCACAAGCCGGCCGAACAAACCCGGGTGGTGACGCGGCTTGTCAGGCCATCGACCTGGACCGTCTATTTCCCTTTGAACAAGGTCATGACCGCGGGCGTCGACGAGCAGGTCGCCAAGGCCGTGGTCGATATGAACCGCAAAAAGGGTGACCAGACCTGCCGTCTCTCCGTCCATGGGTATTCGGACACGCTGGGCGGCGACAAACGCAACCTGGAACTGTCGCGCCAGCGCGCCGAGTATGTTGCACGAAAGCTCCGCTTCGAGGAATTCATCGTGATGGAGGTCCGTGCCTGGGGCGAACGGCGGTTGGAAACCCACACCCTCGACGGTGTGGACAACAAGAAAAACCGGCGGGTCGAGATCACAATGGCCTGCGAAGCCAAGGCCTCGCCATTGCCAGAGCCAAAAGCCGGAAACACGAGCTGACGACCGCTCCGGGTCAGAAAGCGCCCCTTACCATCGGCCCCGGACACGGTCGTTTTCTGACCAGGAACGGGCGTGGGCCGACCATCGCACGAGTGCTGGAACGCCGGACCGGTTCCCGGCCTGACACAGGTGCCTAACATTGGTTAAGGATTGCCTCCGGGCCCCATGGTCTCATTTCTCCCGCCGGATCGGACATTCGGCAAAGGGAGCACAGGAGGGAAGACCATGGCCGAGACCGAGACCGGCGGCCCGCAACCATAAGAAAGGCGTGGTCTACAACCTGGACGCGCGCAAGAAGGTGGCGGAACTGGACCTGTCGGGCATGCCGCATCTGGGCTCGGGCATCGTCTTCGATTACCGGGGCCGCCGGGTGATGGCGACGCCCCATCTGCGCGAGCCGGTGGTCAGCGTTATCGACATGGAGAACTGGCGGACCGTCAAGCGGATCGAGACGCTCGGCACCGGCTTCTTCATGCGCTCGCACGAGAACACCAATTACGCCTGGGTCGACGTGTTCTTCGGCGAGCACCGGGACGCCATGCACGTGATCGACAAGCGGACTCTCGAAATCGTCAAGACGCTCCGCCCAGAGCCGGGCAAGACGGCGGCCCATGTGGAGTTCACCAAGGACGGCGGTCACGCGCTGGTCAGCGTCTGGGACATGCGGGGTGCCTTGGTGATCTACGACGCCCGGACGCTGGAAGAAGTCAAGCGACTGCCCATGGTCAAACCGTCGGGTAAATACAATGTCCATAACAAGATCACCCTCTCCAGAGGCACCAGTCACTGAGCCGGCCGCGACCGGCGTCCTGCTCGTCGGGCACGGGTCTTCCCATGAGCCGGACGCGGCCGGCACCATCGAAGGTCATGCCCGGCCCCTGGCCGAACGGCTGCGGCCAATGCCCGTGCGCCATGCCGTCTTGAACGGCGCGCCGCGGCTGGAAGACGCCGTCGAGGGCCTGAAGGACCTGGACAGGCTTTTGGTGCTGCCCATGTTCATGTGCGACGGCTATCTGGCCACCGGCCTCCTGCGGGACCGTCTGGCAAAGCCCATGGCCGACGGCCGGATCCGTCTTTATCCGCCCCTGGGCATGGCCCCGGAAATCGCCGGTCTTGTCCGACAGGTCACGCGGGAGACCATTGCCGATGCCGGCTGGCGCGGGAAGAACGTCGATCTCGTGCTCGTCGCCCATGGCTCGTCGAAGGATGGGGCGTCCCGCCGGGCGACGGAACGCCTGATCAACGGGATGCCCCCGCTGGCGGGCGTCGCGAAGGTCCGGGCCGCCTATCTGGAAGAGGCGCCGTTTCTCGCCGATGTGGTCGCCGGGCTCGATCGGTCCACCGTGGTCCTAGGCCTGTTCGCCGCCCACGGGCCGCATGCGACCGAGGAT
>JANQIJ010000326.1 GCA_028282185.1 Rhodospirillales bacterium | reverse complement strand
CAGCTCCCCCGCCCAGCCCATCGCGGCGGTCGGGTCGGGGCGCCAGCGGCCGGGGCCCTTGCCCATGACGGTCCCGGAACCGCCGGCGCCCCATTTTTTGCAACCAGATTAGAAAGGAGATTCCAATGGGCAGCCTTGAGCCCAGCCCGTTCCTGGCCCATGCGGCGGCGGAACGCCGGGCGGCCGACGGCGACAACGATGACCCCGCCGGCGATGCAGGTCCGCCCACGGTGGTCGAAAACGGCATCGCCCGCTCCGGCGGGCGGGACGGCTTCGGCGGCTTCGGCCGCTCGTTCATCACTGATTCCGTCGGCCGCGGCCAGACCAATGATCCCGAAGACGTCTTTCGGGTCTCGACCCTTCTGGCGGAGAACGGGTTCTTGGGCGATGCCACCCGGGACCCGTCGGAAGACTTCCTTCGCGGTGTCGAGGCCGGACAATCGAAACTGAACGACCTGACACAGGGCGGGCTGCGGGTCGACGGCGTCGTCCGCCCGGAAGGCCCGACCGAGATCATCGCCCAGCGGGCGGTCACCGGCGGCGCCCTGCGCGCCCCGTCGCCGGCCGTGGCGACAGCCAAGCCCGAGAACGACCAGGGTTCCTCCCCCACCACGCTCACCGCGGCCGCCGCCGCCTCGACCCCCGGCCAGAGCCCGGGCCAACAGGCGGCGACGGTGCGCAAGATGAAGGACGGGCAAGCCCGGGCGGAGACCCGAAGCCGGGCTGCCCGGGCATCTTCAGAAACACCGCCCCCCCGGCCACAGGGCCCGAGCGGGCTCAACCTATTGGCCCCGGCGCCGACCAGGGTCCACGGCCAGAACATCGGAAAACTCCTCAAATCCATCAAGGCCAAGGCCAGCCAGGGCCAACCGGCCCCGTCACCCGGCGACCCGGCGGCCAAACCGGCGACAACGAGGGTTGAACTGCCTGCGCCGCACACGAAGGTCCGCGACCCCGGACAAGTGACGGCCAAGCCGAATGCCCGCCCCACCCTTCCGACGCCGCATCGGAGTATTGATGGGAAACCTGAGGATTCACGGGCTCGCTCCACATCAAAACCCCAAGCGCCCAAGAAACCGCCAGGAGCTGAACGTGGAAACACGTTGCGCAGGCTGGCAACGCTCCGCGAGCTATTGGCAAGACGTAGAGTGGATATGGATATACCCGTTGATCCCGAAGGCAAACCGGACGACGTCAAAGCCGTTAATAGGAGAACGGTGATCATCGATGGGATGATCGGTATTCTCGACAATCTCTTGGCGGTCGGGTCATTGTTCCGCGCGCCAACGATCGTGACGCCCACCGTCAAGGACCCGCTACGGCAAGAAGATAAATCCTGATCCATTTGTCTGATGGAATGGCGCTCTAATTGATTGGCTGGCGCCTATTTCGCGCTATTCTTGCTCGATCGACGCGTTCGGCGACGAGTGGAGACTGGCTCCTATGGACCGACTGGAAAGTTGGTATCGCCCTGGCATCATTCGGCGGACAAGAAGGTTTGTTCGATGGGCTGTCGGTATTGCGCTGGTTTCGATGCTTCTACCAACGGTTTTGATTGCCGGTTACTATGTTTTCGCGGTGTTGGATGCAGAGCGCAATCTCGATCAAGTTGCTACCGAGCATGAGTTGATCGAGAGCTTCTACCTGGTCGTCCACACTGCGGACCAGGCCGATCCGGCATTCAAATATCCCGCGCGCAAATGGGGCAAGGCCGTTCCAGTTTTTTATCACCCTTCCCTACCGGCTTGGCACCTGTCCCATGTCGCGCGGCAACTCCGTGTGCTTTCGCGACTGACCGGAATAGAGTTCCGACGGGCCGCTGCGTTCGTACCAAATTCGGGTATCTCGGTTTTCTACACAGAGGAAGACCTGACGCCAGATCAGATGATCGAGGCACTCGGCATAACCCCTGACCTGACCCAACGATTCAGACAGGCGACCTGTTTCGCCACATATCGCGCCGGGCCAGATCGATGGATTCAATGGGGCTTTGTCGTCTACGCAAGACCTGTCGAAGAACGCCGCACCGTTGCCTGTATCGTTGAAGAAATTGCTCAAGTCTTGGGCCTCCAGGCCGACCGGGCTTCCTATTCGCCGAGCGTGTTTACCAACGAAATCGCGCGACCCACGCAACTGTCGATCAATGACAAAATTCTAGTGCGTGCGCTCTACGACCCGGCGATCAAACCCGGCATGGCGATCGACGGCACGCGCCGTCTTGGCCCCGACATCATTCGCCGCCTGGTCGCCGGCGTCGACGCGCG
>JANQIJ010000287.1 GCA_028282185.1 Rhodospirillales bacterium | reverse complement strand
ACGCGATACGACAAGCTTGCTCAGAACTTCTTCGGCTTCATCAAACTTGCAAGTATCATGCTCTGGCTCAAATAACTAAATTGTCACCACAGCCTAGAGAGCAATCCCTCTGCATCGTGCGATTGCTTAATTGTCTGCCGCAGGCGGGCGGGCGGCAGATGTCCTCAGGACTTGATTATTCAGTCCTAAATTGCATATAATAAATAGCCTTCGGGGCCCATTTGGGACCGTTGGGAAATAGAGTGGTCGCCCGTTCGGGGGGGCAAGTTGCCATCAACCACGCCGTCAAACGATGCGGGCGTGGATGCCGGGTTGCTTCTGAAGGAGGACGCAGGCATGACCAATACCGATTATTCCCTTTTCTTTGAGCACGACCGCCTTCGACGGGTCGCAACGGTCCCCGCGACGCCATCAGCAGTGGTGCGGGTCGTGGCGTCTGTATCGACTTGGCGCGGCTGTGATCCGGCCGTCACATAGCTGCCGTATTCAACCTCTAGAAATATGTCTCAACGTCGCCTCGCGCGCCTGTCTGGAACCGAGGCGAGGCCATTGATCGACCGCAAGGGAAAACAAACATGACCGCCATTAGTTTGCCATCCGTCCCGTCCGAAGGCGGGCTTAGCCAGTATTTCCGAGAAATCTGGACCTTTCCGATTCTTGAAAAGGAAGAAGAGCAGATGTTGGCGATGCGTTGGCGCGAGCACGGCGATGTCGATGCCGCACATCAGCTTGTCACCTCGCACCTGCGTCTGGTCGCGAAGATCGCCATGGGATTTCGCGGCTACGGCTTGCCGGTCGCGGATCTGATCTCCGAAGGCAACATCGGCCTGATGAAGGCCGTAAAGAAGTTCGAACCGGAACGCGGGTTCCGCTTGTCGACCTATGCCATGTGGTGGATCCGGGCGGCGATCACGGAGTACATCCTGAAATCATGGTCGCTGGTCAAGATGGGCACGGTCGCGTCGCAGAAGAAGCTGTTCTTCAGCCTGCGCAACCTGAAAAACCGGTTGAAGATCGCCGATACCGGCGAATTGGAACCCGAGGATGCCAGGCGCTTGTCGGAGGAAGTCGGTGTTTCGGCCGATGATGTCGCCTACATGAACCGTCGGTTGGCGACCCGGGATTTGTCGTTGAACGCGCCGGTTTCGCTTGAGGAAGGCGCGGTTGAATTCCAAGACACGCTGGTTGACGAGCGCCCCACGCCGGAGGCGATGTTCGGCGACAGCGAAGAGACGGATTTCCGTCGCACGCTGGTTCGTGAGGCGATGGCTCAACTGCCCGAACGTGAACGTGAGATATTCGTCGAGCGGCGCCTGAGCGACGAACCCGCGACGTTGGAGGATTTGGGTCAAGTTTACGGCATCAGCCGCGAGCGGGTGCGTCAGTTGGAAAACCGGGCCTTCGAGAAGATCCAGAAACACGTTGCCGCCGAACTTTCCGCCAGCCAGGCCGAAGTCTGAGCCCATGGGCCGACGCCTGTAACGTTGCGCGTGATGCATCGGTACAGGGCCAAGCACCGCCATCCATCATCCCGCGCCGACGTTTTGGAGGTGCGGTGATTGCCTTGTTCACCGATTTTGGGCTCGAAGGCCCGTATGTCGGACAGGTGAAGGCGGTCCTGCAACGCTTGGCGCCGGACCAACCGGTGATTGATCTGATGCACGACGCGCCGGCGTTCAATCCCAAGGCGGCGGGCTACCTTTTGTCGGCTCTGGCGGACGAATTTCCCGAAGGCACGACCTTCCTCACGGTGGTCGATCCCGGTGTCGGCACCAAAAGGCTGCCCGTGGTTCTGCACGCCGGCGGGCAGTGGTTCGTTGGACCGGACAACGGTCTTTTGGCGCCGGCGTGTCGGCATCGGCCGAACCTCGAGGCTTGGGAAATCGTCTGGCGGCCCAAGCGCTTGTCCAACACGTTCCATGGGCGGGATTTGTTTGCGCCGATCGTGGCGGAGGTTGCGCAGGGAATCGCACCGAACCAGGACACGTCCTCCGACCAGAAACTCCGACCGATCGAGGTTTCACACCTTGACCGAGCGGATTGGCCCCATCGATTGTCGGAAATCATCTACATCGACCGTTTCGGCAACGGCGTTTCCGGGCTATCGCAAGAAAATCTCTCGCCAAATGCCACGCTTTTAGTTCACAATATTGAAATAAAAGGCGAAAAGACTTTCGGCAACATGGCCGAAGACACGCCGTTCTGGTACGTGAATTCGAACGGCTTGATCGAAATCGCCTGTAATCGAGGGCGGGCGGACCTTCACCTAGGTATGTCGGTGGGGACGACGATCGAGCTATGTCGAAATCAACCTGTGACAGGCGCGCTTTGATCACCTATACAAGAGCTTGGTTTGAAAATCTGATGGGCCACGGAAACAAAGTCGGTATGCCCTGTTGGGGAAGGGAGGATTTCAGCGCCGTCGGTCGCTAATGCGTGCCGCCGCGTTGCCAGCGAAACCCATGTCGATCCGTCTTAAATTTTGGGGAGTTCGGGGAAGCATTGCCTGCGCAACGCCGCAGCACATGAAGTATGGCGGCAATACCAGTTGCATCGAGGTCGAGGCCGGTGGGTATCGTTTCTGCATGGACGCCGGCACCGGCATCCGGTCCTTCGGTGCGTCGTTCATGAAAGACGGCATGACCTCCTCGCACCTTCTTCTGACCCATACCCATTGGGACCATATCAACGGCTTTCCGTTCTTCGTGCCGGCCTACAATCCGGCCTGTTCGATCCACATCATGGCCGGTCATCTGAAAAGCCGGGGCGACGAAGGCATTCAGGACATTCTGTCGCATCAGATGCACAACCCCATGTTTCCGGTGCCGTTGGAAGCGATGCAGGCGAAGCTGCGGTTCGAGGATTTCGACGCCGGCGACAGCTTCGACCTGGGGCATGGAATCACCGTCAAGACCGCGCCCTTGAACCATCCAAACGGCGCGACCGGGTATCGCATTGAACACGGTGGTGCGGCGATTTGCTATGTCACGGATACGGAACACGTCCCCGGCAAATTGGATCAGAATATACTGGGTCTGATCGACGGCGCGGATTTGGTGATCTACGACGCGACATATACCGAAGAAGAGTTTCCCGCCAAGGTTGGCTGGGGGCATTCGACCTGGAACGAAGGCATGAAGCTTTGCCGGGAAGCCGGCGTCAAACGCCAGGCGATCTTCCACCATGATCCAGAGCATGACGACGATTTCATGGACAACCTTGCGATTGAGGCGGAAAAAGCCTGGGAAGGCAACTTCGTCTGCCGCGAAGGCATGGAACTGGTTGTCGAATAACGTTGGGGACAGGCATCAGGCCGTGCCTCGAACATCGGTCCAGCGGGCGCAACGTTGGCCGCTGCTTCGTCAAATCGCCGCTGCTTCGTCAAATCGAATGTGAGAAATTTGTGCGACCATCTTCGGTCGGCATGTTCCCGTGTGATCGGACGACAGCCCAGACGATAAACAAGGCCAGACGATAGACAAGGCAGGCGCGTGTATCGCGATTCGGTCCAAGGCAAGACGAGGCCGCAGAACGCATTCTATTGTGATCGGGTGACAGGATGGCAGGCTACTGGCCTTGCGGAACCGGCACTTCGACGCCTTCGGGCGGTGGCTGGGCACCCTCGGGCTGCGGTCGCGGTTGGCCGTCGGCGGCTGCGGGGCCGCCGTCTACCGGTTGCGCGGCCTCGCCACCGGCCTGCAATTGGGCCCGCTTCAACTCTTCTTCTTTCGCCCGCTCCTCGGCCTTGAACTGGTACCATACATCTTTTTCTTTGTTGGTCATCGGTTCGACACGGATGGCGGTTCGCCGGTTGGTCGCCTGGTTCTCGGGGATTGGATTGCCGTCGGCATCCCGGTTCGGGACCTTGGGCTTCTGATCGGCAAAGCCTGCGGCGCTCAACTTGACCGGATGGACGTATCCGCCTTCCGCGAAGAACCTGACGACACGGGCCGCGCGCGCCGTCGACAGTTCCCAGTTTGACGGGAACTGCGCGGTCTTGATCGGTTCATCGTCCGTATGGCCTTCGACCTGGATGTTATAGGTTTCGAAGCGCGGCGCGGTGATGGTCTTCGCCAGCTTTTCCAAAACCGGAATGGCCGCTTCGCGAAGCTCGGCCGACCCCGGCTTGAAGAACGCCCGAGAATCCAGATCAATGATGACGTCCTTCAAGACCTTCGACACCGAGATCGCCTGGTTTGCCTGAACCTCGTAGACGACGTCCTCAATCTCGACCTTCAGTTGATCCGAGGTCGTCTTTTTTTCACCCGAACCGATGTTCTCCTTGATCGCCTTGGCGGCCTCTTCGAAGGCTGGGATGTCGTATTCGGCGAAGGTCAGCAGCATGACGAAGAACGCCATCAACAGGGTTATGGCGTCGGAATAGGTGACCAGCCAGTCCTCTTTCTCTTCTTCCGGTTTGGGTTTGACGGGAACGCCCATTGAAAGCTCTCCGGCAGCGGGCCAGGATTCTCGCCCGCTACTTCTTCATCTTGTCGATGTTGAAGTGGATGGCCGGGTCCAGGAAGCTGTTCATCCGATCGGCAATATAGCGAGGGTTCTTCTTGTCGGCCAGCAGAGACAAGCCTTCGGCGATCAGGTAATTGCGGAAGCGAACGATCTCTTCGCGCTGTTGAACCTTGGTCGCGGCCGGCATGAAGATGATCCGGGCGGCCAGCACGCCGTAGAGTGTCGTCAACAGGGCGACCGCGAGACCGGCCCCCAATTGGGTCGGGTCGCCGCCCAGGCCATCCAACATGATGATCAGGCCGACCAGGGTGCCGATCATGCCGAAGGCCGGGGCCGCGCCGCCCATGTTGCGCAAGATATCGACCTGCACCGTGTTGCGGCCGAAGGTGCTTTCAATGGCGTTGGTCAGGATTTCCCGTACTTCTTCGCCGGTATAGCCGCTGATCACCATTTCGACGCCGAATTTCAAGAACTTGTCGCCGCGAACCGCTTTCTTGGCTTCGCTTTCAAGGGCCGGCGGCCCGCTTTTCTGCACCGTGTAGGCCCAGCGGATGATGCGCCCGACCTCGGACTTGAGAACGTTGCGCCCGACCTTGGGTGAAAACAGGATGCGCCAGATCAATTTCAGCGACAGCATCACGTATCGCGGCTCGTAGGAAATGAACGTCGACGCGAAGGTTCCGCCGACGACCATGGTGAAGCTCGACAGGCTGAGGAAGATCTGGAAGTTATCGTTACCGGCACTGAAGACGATCGAACCGATGAACAGTCCGAACGCGCCCAACAAACCGATGAGGGTCGTATACGACATGAATTCCCAAGCCCCTTAGCGCGAAACGGTCCGGCCCCTCCCACGGGGCGGCCGGCGCGACGAGTTCCCCGAAATCTTCCTTCGTTTATAATAGATAGGTAAAAAATAACAAATGGTTAGCATGCGCCGGTTGAGCGAGACGGCTGACTTGGTGTCAATTCGTGGCAAGGAAATGGCGGCCGACGGTCGGCAGAAAACCGAAAAATCGGCGATCAACGCTCGCGGAAAGCCTCGTCCTTCAGCTTCAATACCGGCTTGACCAGGAAGTCCATGACGGATTTGCGACCGGTATGAATGTCCACCGTGGCTTCCATGCCCGGCGTGATCGGCAACAGACCTTCGCGTTCGCCCAGGTAGGTCTTGTTCGTCTCGACGACGACGCGGAAGTAGGGTGCGCCGTTCTCGTCCGTGCTGGCGTCCGGCGCGACGTTGATGACCCGCCCGTCAAGGCCGCCGTACCGCACGAAATCGTAGGTCGAAATCTTCACCGTTGCTTCCTGGCCTTGGACGATGAAGCCCCGCTCGGTCGGGTTCAGCTTGGCCTCGACCACCAACTTGTCGCCGGTCGGCACGATCTCAAGGATGGGATCGCCCGGCCGCACCACGCCGCCCACGGTGTTGACGACCATCTTTTGCACGATACCGTTGATCGGGCTCTTGATTTCGGACCGTGAACCCTGGCGCTCCGCCTCGACGATCAGTTCCTGAATGCGGGCGATCTGCTGTTCGACCTTGCTGAGTTCCTCGCGGGCTTCGCGGCGGAAACCCTCTTCGGATTCGGCAACCCGCTTTCTCGCTTCCTCGACCGCCGCGCGGGCGCGGGGGACCGCGGGCTCCAGGCCCTTCATCTCCCCATCCAGATCCTCGACCTCGGCTTCCAACTCCAAATGCTCGATCCTGGCGGTCAGGCCCTCGGCCAACAGCGAGGCCGACATCTGCAAGCGTTCGCGGGCCAAAGCGTGGTTGCGCTTGACCGCCTTTTGCCTGGCCAGAAGTTCGGTGACGTCCAGTTCGCGTTGCTTGATCTGTTCCTTCAGCACGCTGATCGAGGCCTCGAGCTCACGCTGCCGGGCTTCATGGGCCTGACGCTGCGCTTCGACCAGGGCCGGTTGCCGCGCCTCGAGCGAACGCGGGAAGCGAAGGCGGCGGCCCTCTGCCTCGGCCTGCAGCCGTGACCGCGTCGCCAACTCGCTGTCCAGGCGGACCTGCAGTTCCTCGCGATTGGTGCCGCCGGAGGCCAGGTCGAGCAATAGCAAGGGGTCACCCTGGGCCACGGTGTCGCCCTCGTTGACGAAAATCTCTTCGACGATGCCGCCTTCCAAGTGTTGGATCACCTTGGTCTTGCCTTGGGGCACGACCTTGCCAGGCGCGACGCTGACTTCGTCCAGCTTGGCGAAGTTGGCCCAAACCAGCAGGGTCGTGATCAAGATCATGATCGGCCAGGCGACCAGGCGCATGGACGGCATCGGCCGCCTGATAAGCAGCTCGTCCAGGGCGGATGCCTGAGGCGGATTTTTTTGCTGTTCCATCGTTCGGTTGTCGGCGGGAATCGAAGGCGTGAACCCGGCTTTCCGGGCCGATCCGTTACCGCCGCTCGTGCTCCATGGCGTTCAGTATATCAGCGTAAGGGTCGTCACTTGAAGGGGCGGGTTTACGGCTCGATTTTGGCCTTGCCGGGGCAGCGGCGGGCGCCGGCGCGGGGGCGGCGACCACCGGTTCGGCCGTGGTGGGCGGCGGTGGTGCGGGCTGCGGCGCGGCGGGTGGGTCGCCGTCGGTCAAAACCAAGGGTTGCTCCGACGCCTCTGGGGCAGGTGGCGCCGCGGGTGCTGGTTTCTTCGCCCTCGGCCGGGGGCGCAAACCGGGCCGTTTGCGGCCAGGACGCGCCTTGCCCCCGCCGTTGACCGCCGGTGCCGGGCGGGGCGTCGTCGGCTTTGCCGCTTCGTCAGGTGCGGGCACCACCGACGCCGTCGGGGTTGCCG
>JANQIJ010000272.1 GCA_028282185.1 Rhodospirillales bacterium | reverse complement strand
CCATCACCCGCGAGGACGACAGCAACGCCCCCGCCCCGGGGCTTGCGGCCCTTGCCGGCCTGGGGCACGGAGGCCCGACGGCCGGTGCCGGCGGCGGGGGCGTTGCTGTCGTCCTCGCGGGTGATGGATTCGCCGCGCATGGCCTTGATGACTTCGTCACCGGTCAGCGTCTCGTATTCCAACAGGGCCCCGGCCAGCTTGTGCAGTTCTTCCATCTTTTCCATCAGAACCTTGCGCGCCTTGGCTTCGGCCTCGTCAATCAGGCGGCGGACCTCTTCGTCGATCAAGGCCGCGGTGGCGTCGGAGACGTTCTTCTGCCGCGCCACTGAGTGGCCCAGAAAGACCTCTTCCTCATTGTCCGCGTAGCGCAACCGGCCCAGCTTGTCGGAGAAGCCGAACTCGGTGACCATGCGGCGGGCCATGGAGGTCGCCTGCTGGATGTCGTTGCCGGCGCCGGTGGTGACGTTTTCCTTGCCGAAGATCAGTTCTTCCGCGATCCGCCCGCCGAAGGCCATGGCCAGCTTCGATTCCAACTGCAGTTGCGACAGGCTCAACTGGTCCCGTTCGGGCAGCGACATGGTCACGCCGAGCGCCCGGCCACGGGGGATGATGGTGACCTTGTGGATCGGGTCGTGCTTGGGCATTTCGATGCCGACGATGGCGTGACCGGCCTCATGATAGGCGGTCATTTTCTTTTCTTCCTCGGTCATCACCATGGAGCGGCGCTCGGCACCCATCAGGACCTTGTCCTTGGCGCTTTCGAAATCGTTCATGGTGACGACCCGATGGCCGGCACGGGCGGCCAGCAGCGCCGCTTCGTTCACCAGGTTGGCCAGATCGGCGCCGGAGAAACCGGGCGTGCCGCGGGCAATGACCTTGGCATCCACGTCCGGCGCCAGGGGGACCTTTTTCATGTGGACCTTGAGGATCTTTTCGCGGCCCAGGATGTCCGGGTTGGGAACGACGACCTGGCGGACGAAACGGCCCGGGCGCAGAAGCGCCGGGTCAAGCACGTCCGGCCTGTTGGTCGCGGCGATCAGGATCACACCGTCATTGGCCTCGAAGCCGTCCATTTCGACCAACAGTTGGTTGAGTGTCTGTTCACGCTCGTCGTTACCGCCGCCCAAGCCGGCGCCGCGATGGCGGCCGACGGCGTCGATTTCGTCGATGAAAATGATACAGGGCGCGTTCTTCTTGCCCTGCTCGAACATGTCGCGGACACGCGAGGCGCCGACACCGACGAACATTTCGACGAAGTCCGACCCGGAAATCGTGAAGAACGGCACGTTGGCTTCGCCGGCGATGGCGCGGGCGAGCAGCGTCTTGCCGGTGCCCGGCGGACCGACCAAGAGGCAGCCCTTGGGAATCTTGCCGCCCAGGCGCTGGAACTTCTGGGGGTCTTTAAGGAACTCTACAATTTCTTCGAGCTCCTGCTTGGCTTCGTCGATTCCGGCCACGTCCTCGAAGGTCACGCGGCCGGTCTTCTCGGTCAACAGCTTGGCCTTCGACTTGCCGAAACCCATGGCCTTGCCGCCGCCCGACTGCATCTGGCGCATGAAGAAGATCCACACCCCGATCAGCAACAGCATGGGGAACCAGGAAATCAGGATGCCCCATAGGGTCGGCGAATTCTCGTCCGACGGCTTGGCCGAGATGCGAACCCCCTGTTCGCGCAACCGCGTCACCAGGGTCGGGTCATCCGGCGCATAGGTCGAGAACTGGCGCCCGTCACGCAGGTTGCCATGGATCGATTGGCCTTGAATGATCACGCTTTGGACTTCGCCGCTTTCCACATGGTTGAGGAATTCGGTAAAGGCCATGTCGTTCTGCGGTCCGCGCTGAGGCGACCCCTGGAACAGGTTGAACAGCGCGAAAACAAGCAAGGCAATAATGACCCAAAGGGCCAGGTTGCGGCTGAAATTCAAGGCTTCAGTCCTTCTCAGGTCCAAAATGTGCCGAGGTCACGCCAAGACCCGGGAACGCGCGTTCCGCCGGATGGGGCGTCAAATCGACCTTTGATTAAAGAGATAGTAGCCTAGATCGGCGAAGCAATACAGAACCCGATGAAAGCAACGGAATTTTTCGGCCGGAAGGTCACGTCTGGCGCGCCTGGCCGAAAGGCGTCGAGCGGCGACCAAACCAGGCGATCGGTCGCGAACAAGGCGGGCAGCGTCAACGCCGCAGCCCGCGGAATGCCCGCCTGCCGGCGGACATCGGGAGGCGTTGCGGCCCATCCGTCACGGC
>JANQIJ010000232.1 GCA_028282185.1 Rhodospirillales bacterium | reverse complement strand
TCCTCGAGCTCGTGCCCGAACGGATCGAACGCCACCTGGATATGGGCACCGGCACCGGGCGCATTCTCGAACTGTTGGCGCCCAGGGCAGACGAGGGCCAGGGCGCCGATCTGTCCCGTGAAATGCTGGCCATCGCCCGGGCCAATCTGGAGCGCGCCGGCCTTGACCATTGCCGGGTTCGTCAGGCCGACCTGACCCAACCGCCCTTTCCCGCCGCCAGCTTCGATCTGGTGACCCTGCACCAGGTCCTGCATTTCCTGGCCGACCCGGCGCCGGCGATCGAGGCCGCCGCCCGCGTGTTGATGCCGGGCGGCATGTTGTTGATCGTCGATTTCGCACCGCATGGCGAGGAAAGCCTGAGAAACGATCATCAGCACCGGCGCCTGGGCTTTGCCGACGAAGAACCCAAGGCCTGGTGCCGGCGCGCCGGCTTGACGCCCCGGGCGCTGCGCCATCTGCCGGGCGACCCCCTGACCGTCACTTTGTGGTCGGCGGTCAAGGACAACGCCGTGACACTGGTCGACGGACCGTCGCAAGCCGCATCCTCCGGCCAACCGCAAGACGGCGCACGTCGTCCCGCACCCCACCGAACCCTGGAGACCCGCCCCTGATGCCCGCCGCCAATGCCCAAGAAATCCGTCAAATGGCCGCCCACCATCGGGCCGGAACGGAAGGCCTGGCGATCGCCGCGCCCTTGCCGGACGACGTCGAAGTTTCGTTCGAGTTCTTTCCGCCGGCCAGCGAAGGCTCGGAGAAATCCCTATGGGACAGCATCCAACGCCTGGCGCCGCTCGGCCCGAAATACGTTTCCGTGACCTATGGCGCCGGCGGTTCGACCCGTCAGCGAACCCATGCCACCGTCGAACGCCTGCTCAAGGAAACCGACCTGGTACCGGCGGCGCATCTGACCTGCGTCGATGCGACGGTTCAGGAAGTCGACGCCGTTGCCCAAGAATATTGGGACATGGGGGTGCGCCACATCGTCGCCCTGCGCGGCGATCCGCAAGCCGGCGCCGAACGATATGTCCCCTATCCGGGCGGCTATGCTTTTGCTTCCGACCTGGTCGCCGGCCTGCGCCAAATCGGCGACTTCCACATATCCGTCGGCGCCTATCCGGAAGTCCATCCCGAAGCCCGCGGCGCCAAGGCGGACATGGACAACCTGAAACGCAAGCTGGACGCCGGCGCCGACCAGGCGATCACCCAGTTCTTTTTCGACACGGACGTCTACCTGCGGTTCGTCGATCAGGCCCGCGCCGCCGGCATCTGGGCGCCCATCGTCCCGGGGATCATGCCGATCCATAACTTCACCAAGGTCGCCTCGTTCTGCAAACGCTGCGGCGCCGGCGTGCCCCGCTGGCTGGCCGACCTGTTCGACGGGCTGGAGGACGACCCGGCGACCCATCGCCTGGTCGCCGCCTCGTTGGTCGCCGAACAATGCCGCGCTCTGCATGGCCAGGGCGAGAAACAGTTCCATTTCTATACTCTCAACCAGGCCGACCTGACCTATGCCATCTGCCACATGCTGGGCGTCCGCCCGGAGACCGACGCCGCATCGGCGCGGGCATAGGCGCAAGACCGCGATGACCGCCAGACCGGAACACAGACCATGAACGACATGTCAGACCGCTTCCCGGCCCGCCCGGCGGACGACCGGACGGAAGAACTCGCCGCCATTTTGGGCGAGCGCATCCTGGTGCTGGACGGTGCCTGGGGCACGATGATCCAAGGACATGCCTTGGAAGAGGCGGATTTCCGGGGCGACCGGCTGAAGGACCACGGCCAGGACCTGAAGGGCAACAACGACCTGCTGATCCTGACCCGGCCGGACATCATCAGCGGGATCCACGATGAGTTCCTGGCCGCCGGCGCCGACGTCACGGGAACAAATACGTTCAACGCGACCTCCATCGCCCAGGCCGATTACGGCACCGAAGGGCTGGTCTACGAGCTGAATTACCAGGGCGCGCGCCTGGCCCGCGAAGCGGCCGACCGGTGGACGGCCAAGACCCCGGACAGGCCGCGCTTCGTCGCCGGCGCCATGGGGCCGACCAACCGCACGGCCTCGATTTCGCCGGATGTCAACGACCCGGGGTTTCGCAACGTCACCTTCGACGAACTGGTCGAGGCCTATACGGAGGCGGTGCGCGGTCTGCTCGACGGGGGGTCGGACATCCTATTGCTGGAAACGATCTTCGACACGCTGAACGCCAAGGCCGCGATCTACGCGGTCCTGAAGTACTTCGAAGACGCGGGCCGGCGCTGGCCGCTGATGATTTCCGGAACGATCACCGACGCCTCCGGGCGGACGCTGTCCGGCCAGACGGCGGAAGCCTTCTATAACTCCATCGCCCATGCGCGGCCGATCTCGGTCGGCTTCAACTGTGCCTTGGGCGTCGAAGAGCTGCGCCCCCATGTCAAGGCCGTGGCGGACGCGGCGACGACCTTCGTCAGCGTCTATCCGAACGCCGGCCTGCCCAACGAATTCGGCGAATACGACGACACGCCCGAGCACATGGCGGAACATCTGCGCGAATTCGCCCAATCGGGCCTGATCAACGTGGTCGGCGGCTGCTGCGGCACTCGGCCGGACCATATCCAGGCCATCGCCGAAGCCGTTGCCGGGATCACCCCGCGGGTTCCGATCAAGGCCGACAACCAACTGCGCCTGTCGGGACTGGAGCCGCTGACCTTCAACGAGGTCACCGGTTTCGTTAATGTGGGCGAGCGCACCAACGTCGCCGGCTCGGCCAAGTTCGCCGGCCTGATCCGCGACGGCAACTACGCCGACGCCTTGGAGATCGGCCGCCAGCAGGTGATGAACGGCGCCCAGGTGATCGACGTCAACATGGACGACGCGATGCTCGAAGGCGAGGAGGCGATGACCACCTTCCTCAACCTGATCGCCGCCGAGCCGGACATCGCCCGGGTGCCGATCATGGTCGATTCGTCCAAGTGGTCGATCCTGGAGGCCGGCCTGAAATGCATTCAGGGCAAGGGCGTGGTCAATTCCATCAGCCTGAAGGAAGGCCCGGAGCCGTTCATCGAACAGGCGCGCGAGATCATGCGTTACGGCGCCGCCGTGGTCGTCATGGCCTTCGACGAGACGGGCCAGGCGGAAAGCCATGAACGGATGGTCGAAATCTGCACCCGGTCCTACCGCATCCTGGTCGACGAGGTCGGATTCCCGGCGGAAGACATCATCTTCGATCCCAACATCTTTCCCATCGCCACGGGCATCGCCGAGCACGACAGCTTCTCGAAGGACTACATCGCCGCCGTCGGGACCATCAAGGAGACCCTGCCCCATGTCCATACCTCGGGCGGGCTGTCCAACATGTCGTTCTCGTTCCGCGGCAACAACGCGGTGCGCGAGGCCATGCATTCCGTGTTCCTGTATCACGCGATCAAGGCCGGGCTCGACATGGCGATCGTCAACGCCGGTCAGCTGACGGTCTATGCCGATATCCCGGAAGATCTCCGCGACCTGGTCGAGGACGTGGTCCTCAACCGCCGCGCGGAAGCCCAGGACGAACTGGTCGAAATCGCCGATCAGGTGAAGGGTCAGGCCAAGGCCAAGAAGGAAGACCTGTCCTGGCGCGAGGACCCGGTGGCGGCCCGGCTGCAACATGCCCTGGTCAACGGCATTGCCGATTACATCGAAGACGACACGGAAGAGGCCCGCCAGGCCGCCGAACGGCCGCTGCACGTCATCGAGGGCCCGTTGATGGACGGCATGAACGTGGTCGGCGACCTGTTCGGATCGGGCCAGATGTTCCTGCCACAGGTGGTCAAGTCGGCGCGGGTGATGAAAAAGGCGGTGGCCTATCTGACGCCCTATCTTGAGGCCGAGAAGGCCGATGCCGGCGATGCCCGGGCCAAGGGCAAGATCGTCATGGCCACCGTCAAGGGCGACGTCCACGACATCGGCAAGAACATCGTCGGCGTGGTCCTGCAATGCAACAACTACGAAGTCGTCGACCTGGGCGTGATGGTGCCTTACCAGAAGATCCTCGATACGGCGCAACAAGAACAGGCCGACATCATCGGCCTGTCCGGCCTGATCACCCCCAGTTTGGAAGAAATGTGCACCGTGGCCCGGGAAATGGAACGTCAGGACGTCGATCTGCCGCTGTTGATCGGCGGCGCGACCACGTCAAAGGTCCATACCGCGGTGAAGATCGCCCCTTGCTTCGAAGGCGCCACGGTCCATGTACTGGACGCGTCACGCGCCGTCGGCGTCGCCGCCAACTTGCTGAGCGACGAACACCGGGACGGCTTCGCCAGGGAAGTCGCCAATGACTACCAGGAGATCCGCGACAAGCACGCGGGCCGTTCCAAGGCCGACAACCAGACCACCATCGACGCGGCCCGGGCCAACGCCTTCAAGGCCGATTGGCCGGCCTATGACCCGCCGGCACCGGACTTCCTGGACCTCAAGAACTTTGACGACTACGACTTGGCGGAGCTGACCACGCGGATCGACTGGACGCCGTTCTTTCGCACCTGGGAACTGGCCGGCACCTATCCGGCGATCCTTGAAGACGCGACCGTGGGCGAGGCCGCGCGCCAGTTGAAGGCCGACGCCGACGCCATGCTGCAACGGATCGTCGGCGAAAAATGGCTCAAGGCCCGGGCCGTGATCGGTTTCTTCCCGGCCAACGCGGTGGGCGACGATGTCGAGGTCTATACGGATGAAACCCGATCCACCGTCCGGGCGACGCTCAGCTTCCCGCGCCAGCAAATGAAGAAGGACGGCCGGCCCAATTTCTGCCTGGCCGATTTCGTTGCGCCCAAAGATAGCGGCAAGGCGGATTACATCGGCGGCTTCGCCGTCACCGCCGGCATCGGCATCGAAGACAAGCTGGCCGAATTCAAGACCGAACACGATGACTATTCGGACATCCTGCTGAAGGCCCTGGCCGACCGCCTGGCGGAAGCCTTTGCCGAGCGCATGCACGAGCGGGTGCGCCGGGAATTCTGGGCCTATGCCGTTGATGAGGAACTCACCAATGACGACCTGATCCGCGAAAAATACCGCGGCATCCGCCCGGCCCCCGGCTATCCCGCCTGCCCCGATCATTGCCTGAAGGGTGACCTGTTCGATCTGCTGGGCGCGCCCGAAAACGCCGGCGTCAGCCTGACCGAGAGCTTCGCCATGTTGCCGACGGCGAGCGTGTCGGGCTTCTACCTGGCCCATCCGGACAGCCAGTATTTCGGCCTCGGCAAGATTTCCAAGGACCAGGTCGAGAACTATGCACAGCGCCGCGGTCAGGATCTGGTGACCACGGAACGCTGGCTGGCGCCGAATCTGGCCTATCCGCGCTAGGGTCCGGACTCAACAGCCGGGCCGGGCCAGGTCGTGACGCGACGCGGTGCGGCGATTTCGCCGCCGGCGAGGTGCCAGGAAAGCACGATGCGGGGACTCGGCACCCGGTCCCATGAGTTTGTCGAGACGCCATTGCCGCAAGATTCCCCTCTTGGCTTGCCCCGGATGATCCCGCATCATGCGGCCATGACACGGACCGTTTCGATGCTGCTGATTTCGGCCCTGCTGAGCCTGCCGGTCCAGGCCCAATCGAGCCGCTATTCGACCTGGTCGAACCCGGACCAGGCGCGCGCGGCCCCGCCGCCCGGCACGGGCGGGTCGGGCGTTCCGGCCCGCTCGGACAGGCGGCTTCAGGATTTCGTCGACAAGCTGAACAAACTGGTCGACGAGGCCGAGAAGGCACGCGCCGCCAACCCGCGGTTCCTGCAGGATTTGCGCAACCTGGCCATCGGTTTCGACCGGCCCTGGACCAAGGCCGTCCTGATCGATGACTTCGCCGACGGCGACTTCGCCCGCGATCCGGTCTGGACCGTGACGCGCGGCACCTATTTCATCGAAAGCGGCTGGGGCCTTCGCAATAAGGTCCAGGCAACCCAGGCCCAGGCGGCCCAGCCGGAACGCAAGCTGTCGAACGAGGAAAAGGCCCTGCAACTGTTCGGCGCGATCCTCGGCGGCAAGGTCCAGCAGGGCGGCGGCACGACCTCCGCCGCGTCGTCCGGGCCGCAGCCGACGGACATTCACAGCGCCGCCCCGGTGTCCAATGCCTTCGCCCTTGAAGCCGACCTCTATTCGGTCGCCCAACCCGGAACCTTCGCCATGACCGTCTACCAAGGCGCCCAACGGGCTGCGGGATATCGTCTGGTCTACATCGCCGGCAAGGGGATCGAGCTGCAACGCTATTCGTCGCGCGGCACGGCGGTGGTCGACGCGACGCGCCAGTCAGTGAACCTGGAAGACAAGAAATTCCACCGCCTGGATTGGACCCGCGCGGCGGACGGAACGATGACCGTGTCGGTCGACGGCGCCGAAGTCATCAAGACCGTCGATCGCGGCTTCCGCGATCCGTTTTCCGGCCTTCAACTGTCAAGCCGGGGCGGCGATTTCATCGTCAAGCGCGTTGCCCTGTTCGGCACGCCGTAGACCATCACCAATCATCGGAAATTTTCGGAGGAAGAGTTATGGACGCGGACAAACTGCGGTCCCTGCAAGCGCCCTTGAAGGAAGCCTATCGGGACGACCCGGCACAAGCCGTGATCACCCTGCACGCCGAAGGCAGCGTCCACGGCGAGGACGTGGTCTGTTCGGTGGAGACGGGACGCGCCATCGTCGAGGCCGGCCTGCATCCCGCCACCGGCGGACCCGGCACCCAGGCCTGTTCCGGCGACATGCTGTTACAGGCCCTGGTCGCTTGCGCCGGGGTGACGCTCAAGGCCGTGGCCACGGCGCTGGAGATCGACGTCAAGGACGGCACCCTGCGGGCCGAAGGCGACCTGGACTTCAAGGGCACCCTGGGCGTCGATCGCGAGGCGCCCGTCGGTTTCAAGGACATCCGTTTGAGCTTCGACCTGGCGACCGACGCCGACGACGAGAAGCTGGCGACCTTGATGAAGCTGACAGAGCGCTATTGCGTCGTCTATCAGACCCTTAAGTCGCCACCCCCCGTGGCCGTGGACACAAAAACCAACGCCGCCTGACCGGTGTCCACCGCCCCGTCCTTCCGCCTGCCGGACGCACCGGCCTTGGTTTGCGGCGTTCGCCGCGCCGTCTGGTTGACCTCCGATGGCGAGGTCGAAACGCTCAGCCCGGTGTCCGCCGCAAGCCGTCTTGGAGGAACCAGCCCGGTAATGGTCTGTCATGCCGCGG
>JANQIJ010000220.1 GCA_028282185.1 Rhodospirillales bacterium | reverse complement strand
ATGGCCGAAATCGCCGACGACCGCGTCGCCGCCGCGACCAAGGCGCTTGCCGTGACCGACCCGGCGGAACTGATCAAGCTCCAGGTCGAGCTGGTCAAGACCGAACAGAAGAAAGCCCAGGCGCTGGCCAAGGAATCGGTCGCCATCTATCAGGGCATGGCCAAAGACCTGATGGCGCCGGTTCAGGCGCAGATCACCAAGGTCTTCGAACAGGCCCAGGCGTTCAAGGTCGCCTAACGCGGCCTCGCGTCGGCAAGGCGCCCGTCTTCCGCGCTTCCGGCAAGACAGGCAAGCGGGCTGCGAAAGCCCGCCCACGAAGATCCATTCGGAAAAAGGCCCCGCCGCACCAGCGGCGGGGCTTTTTGCTTGTCCGGACCGCACCGAAAAAATGCGCAAAGAGCCCGGGAATCCTTGGGTTATTTGATCCAGATCAAGTCATTTCCCGGCCCTCCCCATAAGCTAGCGGCACCCGAATGAGACAAAGGGCGGGCGATCCCATTTGCCGGCGCCGAGGCTCGTTCGCCTTTTATTACTGTGTCGTCGATAGGGGTTTCCAATGACCTTTCTGACCATGTTGCCGTTGTTTCTAGGCGGCCTTTTGGGATTGTTCGTGGCGGCGGGCGCCTCGGATACGGTGCTTTACGCCCACGGCCTGTTGTTGTTCCTGTTCTGTGTCTTGGGCGCCTTCTGGGTGCTCAAGCGGGGCGGTGACGCCGGCGGCCCCGCCCGGGTCACCGATGACGGCATCGAATACAACGGTGCCATCGTCCGCGCCGGGGTGATCGCCACCACCTTCTGGGGGATCGTCGGATTCCTGGTCGGTCTGGTCATTGCCCTGCAACTGGCCTTTCCGGTGCTCAATTTCGACCTGCCGTGGACCAATTTCGGCCGTCTGCGCCCGCTGCATACCTCGGCGGTGATCTTCGCCTTCGGCGGCAACGCCCTGTTGATGACCTCGTTTCACGTCGTCCAGCGCACCTGCCAGACCCGGATTGCCGGCGGTTTCGCCCCCTGGTTCGTGTTCTGGGGCTACCAGCTCGTCATCCTCATGGCCGCCACCGGCTACCTGTTCGGCGTCACCCAATCCAAGGAATACGCCGAACCGGAATGGTACGTCGACCTGTGGCTGACGATCGTCTGGGTGGTCTACCTGCTGGTCTTCCTGGGCACGCTCTGGAAGCGCAAGGAACCGCATATCTACGTCGCCAACTGGTTCTACCTGGCGTTCATCGTCACCGTCGCCATGCTGCACATCGTCAACAATCTGGCGGTACCGATCAGCTTTGGGTCGACCAAGAGCTACGTGCTGTTCTCCGGCGTGCAGGATGCCTTGACCCAATGGTGGTACGCGCACAACGCGGTCGGTTTCTTCCTGACCGCGGGCTTCCTCGGCATCATGTACTACTACGTGCCGAAGCAAGCCAACCGCCCGGTCTATTCCTACCGGCTCTCGATCGTCCACTTCTGGTCGCTGATCTTCCTCTACATCTGGGCCGGGCCGCACCACCTGCACTACACGGCCCTGCCCGATTGGGCCCAGACCCTCGGCATGACCTTCTCGGTGATGCTGTGGATGCCCAGTTGGGGCGGCATGATCAACGGCCTGATGACGCTCTCGGGCGCCTGGGACAAGTTGCGCACCGATCCGGTGCTGCGCCTGATGGCGATCTCCATCGCGTTCTACGGCATGTCGACCTTCGAAGGCCCGCTGATGTCGATCAAGGCGGTCAACGCCCTGTCGCATTACACCGACTGGACCATCGGCCACGTCCATTCCGGCGCCCTTGGCTGGGTCGGCATGGTGTCTTTCGGCGCGATCTACTTCCTGGCGCCGAGGATGTGGGGCCGCGAAAGACTGTACTCCCTGCGCCTGGTTTCGGTCCATTTCTGGCTGTCGACCGTGGGCATCGTGATCTACGCCTCGGCCATGTGGGTGTCGGGCATCATGCAGGGCCTGATGTGGCGCGCCTACGACAGCCTCGGATTCCTTGAATACTCCTTCGCCGAAACCGTCGAGGCCATGCATCCGTTTTACGTGATCCGCGCCATCGGCGGCGGGCTCTACGTTCTCGGCGCCTTCATCATGGCCTGGAACGTCTATCAGACGACGCGCGGCAACCTGCGGGACGAACGCCCCTATGAAACCCGGCCGGCGACCCAGCCGGCCGGTGCCCAGGCTTGAGGAGAGCCGATATGTTCGATCACAAGAAGCTTGAGAAGAACTCGATCCTGATGACGGTCTGCATCCTCCTGGTGGTTTCCGTCGGCGGCATTGTCGAGATCGCGCCCTTATTCTACCTGGAAAGCACCATCGAAAAGGTCAAGGGCATGCGCCCCTACACCCCGTTGGAGCTGGCCGGGCGCAACATCTACATCCGCGAAGGCTGCTACAACTGCCACAGCCAGATGATCCGCCCGTTCCGCGACGAGGTCGAACGCTACGGCCATTACTCGCTGGCCGCGGAAAGCATGTACGACCACCCGTTTCAATGGGGATCGAAGCGGACCGGACCGGATCTGGCCCGGGTCGGCGGCAAGTATTCCGACGAATGGCACCGGACCCACATGATCGATCCGCGCTCGCTGGTTCCGGAAAGCATCATGCCGGGCTACCCGTTCCTCGCCACCACACCGCTGAAATACGACGACATGGGCCTGCACCTGAAAGCCAACGCCATGGTCGGCGTCCCTTATGACGCGGCGATGATCGAGGCCGCGCAGGCCGACGTCGAGGCCCAGGTCGACCCGGATTCCGACGGGGTCGAGGATCTACAAAAACGCTATCCCGGCGCCCAGGCCCGCAACTTCGACCTGCAGCCCGGCCCGCCAACCGAAATGGACGCCCTGATCGCCTACCTTCAGGTGCTTGGCACCATGGTCGATTTCTCGGTCTACAAGGCCGAAGACAACTATCGCTAGGAGCAGATCATGACCTTCGAAGACGTCGCCGTTTTCTCCCGGACCTGGGGACTTGTTTACATGGTCGCGATTTTCGTCGGGGTGCTGATCTACGCGCTCCGGCCCGGGGCCAAGAAGAAGTTCCGGGACGCCGCCCAAATTCCGTTCAAGGAGGACTGAACCATGTCCGATCAAAACCCCTCCGAAGGCCGCCCGGTCGATGATTTCACGGGGATCGAAACCACCGGGCATGTGTGGGACGGCATCCGCGAACTCGACAATCCCCTGCCCCGCTGGTGGCAATGGATTTTCTGGGGCACGGTCGTATGGTCGATCGGCTATTGGATCGTCTACCCGGCCTGGCCGCTGATCTCAAGCCATACCACGGGAATGTTCGGCTATTCGTCCCGGGCCGAGGTCGCGCGGGACATCGCCGACGCCCAGGAACGTCAGAAGGTCCACTTGGATAAGTTGAAGGACGCGTCGTTGGAACAGATTCGGACGGACGCGGGCCTGCGCGAGTTCGCCCTGGCCGGCGGCCGTTCGGCGTTCAACGTCAACTGTTCGCAGTGTCACGGCTCGGGCGCCCAGGGCTTCATCGGCTATCCCAATCTGAACGACGACGAATGGATTTGGGGCGGCACCCTGGACGCGATCTCGCATACCATCACCCATGGCATCCGCAATGCGGACAGCGATGAAGCCCATCAGTCCGACATGCCGGCCTTCGGCCGCGACGAGCTCCTGGACAAGGCGCAGATCGGCGACGTGGCCGACTATGTGCTGATGATCTCGGGCCAAAGCGGCGACGGTGCCGCGGCCCAGCGGGGCAAGCCGCTCTATGAAGAGAACTGCGCGGCCTGTCATGGCGACGCCGGCGAAGGCAATGCCGAGTTGGGCGCGCCCGCATTGAATAACGGCATCTGGCTCTATGGCGGCGACCGCCAGGCGATCGTCGACACCATCACCAACAGCCGGGCCGGCGTGATGCCCGCCTGGGGCAAGATCCTCGACGACGTCACCGTAAAGAAACTGGCGATCTACGTTCATTCGCTCGGCGGCGGCAAATAGCCGCCGGGGGCATTCACTGGTTCGCTTAGGCGGCGGTACATCGCCGTCCGCCTGAGCGGGAAAGACCAGACGAGGAAGTCGAGAAACCTATGGGGGTAGGCCAAACACACGACGGAGTTTGAGACTGTGAACCTTGGGGTAATCGATAAGACAGACACCGGCTCCACGCCTGACGAAAATCTCGTCCGGCATGAGGTGGAAGCGGTCAACAAGAAGGGCGAACGCCCGCCGCTGTACGCGCCGCGCAAGAAGATCCATCCGAAGCGGACCTACGGGTTCTTCCGGACCTTCAAGTGGTGGGTCATGGCGGTGACGTTGGGCATTTACTACATCACGCCCTGGCTACGCTGGGACCGCGGTCCCGGCGCACCGGACCAGGCCGTGCTGATCGATATGCCCGGGCGGCGGTTCTATTTCTTCTTCATCGAAATCTGGCCGCAGGAGTTCTTCTATATCGCCGGCCTCTTGATCATGGCGGGGCTGGGTCTGTTCCTGGTCACGACGGCGGTGGGCCGGGCCTGGTGCGGCTACTCCTGCCCGCAGACCGTCTGGACCGACTTGTTCATCTGGGTCGAGCGCTTCGTCGAGGGCGACCGCGCCGCGCGCATCCGCCTGGACAAGGCACCGATGTCGGCCAGCAAGGCGTTCAAACGGGTGATCAAGCACGCCATCTGGCTGGTCATCGCGATGGGCACGGGCGGCGCCTGGGTGTTCTATTTCGCCGATGCGCCGACGCTCTTCGTCGACCTGGTCACCCTGAACGCGGCAACGGTCGCCTATGCCACGGTCGCCGTCCTGACGTTCACGACTTATACATTGGGCGGCCTGATGCGCGAACAGGTCTGCACCTACATGTGCCCCTGGCCGCGGATCCAGGGCGCGATGATGGACGAGGAAAGCCTGACCGTCACCTATCGCGAGGACCGCGGCGAGCCGCGCCAACCGTTCCAGAAGAACGCCGATTGGTCCAAACGCGGCGACTGCATCGACTGCAAGGCCTGTGTCGTCGTCTGCCCGGCGGGGATCGACATCCGCGACGGGCAACAACTGGAGTGCATCACCTGCGCGCTGTGCATCGACGCCTGCGACGACGTGATGGCGCGGATCGGCCGGCCGCGCGGCCTGATCGATTACGATTCCATCGCCAACGACCAGCGCCGACGGACCGGCGAACCGACCAAGATCCGCATCTTCCGAACGCGCACGGTTCTTTACTTCATCGCCTGGGGGATGATCGGACTGGCCATGCTGTATGCCCTGCTGAACCGAGCCGACCTGGACATCAACGTGATCCATGACCGCAACCCGCTTTACACGACCCTCACCGACGGATCGATCCGCAACGGCTATACCTTCAAGATTCTCAACAAGGCACGCCGGGAAAGAACATTCACCCTGTCCACGACGGGCCTGCCGGGTATCAGGCTCCGGGTCGTCGGATCGCAGGAAGTCGGCGATCTGGCGGTCCCCAGCTTTACCGTCGGGGCCGACCGATTGCAGAGCTACCGCCTGCTCGTCACCGCGCCGGCAGGCGCCTTGACGTCTGACGCCTATGACCTGCGCTTCGTGCTGCAGGACACCGTCACCAAAGAGACAGCCACTTACAACAGCCTGTTCAGAGGACCGAGGAAATGACCAGTCAAGCCAATGCCTTCAAGTCTCCGTTCACCGGCGGCGGCCCGATCACCGGCCGGCGGGTGTTTATGTGGCTCGTCGCCTTTTTCGGCGTGATCTTCGCGGTCAACATGGCCTTCGTCTATTTCGCCCTCGACAGTTGGCCGGGATTGACCACGAAGAGCGCCTATGAGGAAGGCCTGGCTTACAACAAAACCCTGGATCAGGCCGCTCAGCAGGACGCCCTTGGCTGGCAAAGCCGGGTCGTCCTCAGCGCGTCCACGCCCCGGGGCCGGGTGCTTGACGTCACCCTGATGGGACCGGAGGGCCCGCTTCACAGTTTGACCGTCAACGCGCTGTTGCGCCGGCCGCTGGGTGAAGGCCGGGAGACCACGGTGATCCTCGACGGCGAAGGCGCCGGGCGTTACGTCGCCCTGCTTCGCCTGCCGGTGCCGGGCCGCTGGCAGGTCCTGCTCACTGCCCGGGACGGCAGCGGCCGGACCTATCGCATGGCGCATGAAGTGATCGCCGGCGGCGGCCGTGTCGACGGCGTCGGCGCCGGGGGGACGAAATGAACCAATTGAACACGCCGCCGACGGCACCGGCCGAACCTGCGGCGGCAACGCCGGTCAACGCCGAAACCCTGCACCTTTTGGTCGACGGCGTGCATTGCGCCGGCTGTATCAAACGGATCGAGGGCACGTTGGCCGAGATGCCGGGCGTCCAGGCATCGCGCGTCAACCTGTCGACCAAGCGATTGCGGGTCGATTGGCAGCCCGGCCAGACGACGCCCGACGCCATCGCCCATGCGGTCACCGAGCTGGGCTTCCCCGCCCGGGCGTTCGACCCGGCCAAACTGGAAGACGGCGGTGAGGCCGAAGACAAACGCCTGTTGCTGGCCATGGCCGTGGCCGGCTTTGCCGCCGCCAACGTCATGCTGCTGTCGGTCTCCGTTTGGTCCGGCCATGTCTCCGGCATGGGTGAGGGCACCCGGACCCTTTTCCATTGGCTGTCGGCGATCATTTCCCTGCCGGCGATCGCCTATGCCGGCCAGCCGTTTTTCCGTTCCGCCGCAGGGGCGCTCAAGGCGCGGTCGTTGAACATGGACGTGCCGATCTCGTTGGCCGTCCTGCTGGCCGCCGGGATGAGCCTGCAACAAACCATGAAGCTGGCGGACCACGCCTATTTCGATGCCTCGGTGACGCTGCTGTTCTTTCTCCTGATCGGCCGCTTCCTGGATCGCCGGGCACGGACCAAGGCGCGCTCGGCGGCGACCCGCCTGTTGGGTTTGCGCGCCGCGCGGGCGACGCTGATCGATCCGACCGGCGCCACCCG
>JANQIJ010000215.1 GCA_028282185.1 Rhodospirillales bacterium | reverse complement strand
CCCCATCATGGCCGGCGCGAAACGCGAGCCCTCCTCGTTGGTCCAAACCACGACTTCGACCGGCGCATCGGTCTCGACGCTGGCGTCGTTAAGCGATCGGATGACTTCCAATCCGGCAAGCACGCCGTAGGCGCCATCGAACTTGCCGCCGGTCGGCTGGCTGTCCAGATGGCTGCCGGTCACTACCGGCGGCAGGTCGTCGTTACGGCCCGGGCGCCGGGCAAAGATATTGCCCATCGCATCGACCGAGACGCGGCAGCCGGCGGACTCGCACCATTCGATGAAAAGATCGCGCGATTGCTTGTCGAGATCGGTCAGCGCCAAACGGCAGACGCCACCCTTTTGGGTGGCGCCGATTTCAGCCATCGTCATCAGGCTGTCCCACAACCGCCGGCCATCGATCGTCAGGTTTTCCACGGTACACCTCGCAAGAAAGGCGACCCCATTTCCGGACGATACCCGCGGCTGCGCGGAAGACCGTGACGGTGCTCTAGCCTTTGACGACCAGATTGTAGTCAGGGGTCGGGTTCAACGGACAAGAGTAAAGATACTTGCCCGGCTTCAACTCGACCACATAATCCTTCGTCGTTCCCTTCTCAAGGCCGCCGCCCGAGACACTGATCTTGTTCAGTTTGTGCACCGGGTTCTTCCAGTTGTAGTCATGCTCGCGGACCCAGAAGCCCAGCGAGTAGGGAACGTTCTTGTTGGTCACGCGGAAGATGTACTTACCCGGCTTCAGCTCGAGCGGCTTGGCCTTCGCCAACCGGTCGGCGCCGGACTTCGCATTGATCGTTTTGCAATCGTCGGCCGTCTTCGGCGCGTATTTTTGATCGACGCCGTTCTCGGATTCGACGAATTGGCATCCAACCTGTGTCAGGGTGATCACGGTCGGTTCGGCGGCGCGGGCAACGGACATCGCGCCCAACAGGGCGGCGCCGGCCACGCCGACGGTGAATGCGGATCGCTTGATACCGGACATCGGATAACCTTTCTTATAATGAAACAATCTCGTCCATAAATTCTTGGAATCGTTTTAACATTCAAGACAACATTCCGTGAGTGTCCCAAATAGATTTAATGGGCGAATAACGAAAGCATAAAGTTTTTGTAAAGGCGAAACCGCCGCCGACCGCCATCCCCCGGAAATGAAAAGGATATTGCATCGCCGACGGCAAGCGCTATAGGGTCAGTCACAGGGGAGAACCGGGGGTGCCCAGCACCCCTAACAAAATAAAATCCGGTCGCTTTGATGCCGTTCGGACTACTCAAATTCGGGTTGTCGAAAACCTATCCGGCGCGCCGTATCCTGCCGCGGCAACAGGATCTCAAATCGCGATACGACGTGGTCATCATCGGCGCCGGCGGCCACGGCCTGGCGACCGCCTACTACCTGGCGACGCGGCACGGCATCACCAATGTCGCCGTGCTCGACAAGGGATACTTGGCCGGCGGCAACACAGCGCGCAACACGGCGATCATCCGCGCCAACTACCTGACGCCCGAAGGGGTCGCCTTTTACAAGGAATCGATGGACCTGTGGCGCGGCCTGTCGGACGAGTTCGACCTCAACATCCTGTACTCGACCCGGGGGCACCTGACCCTCGCGCATACCGACGGCGCGATGCGCACGGCCCGATGGCGCGCCGAGGTGAACAAGCATCTCGGCGTCGATTCCGAATTGATCTATCCGGACGAGATCGCGCGCCTGTGTCCGCAACTCGACTTGTCGAAGCATGTCCGCTATCCGATCCTGGGCGCCCTGCATCATCCGCCCGGCGCGACCGCGCGGCACGACGCCGTGGCCTGGGGCTATGCCGAGGGCGCGGCCCGGCACGGCGTCGAGATCCATCAGCACACCGAAGTGACGGGCATCAACGTCAGCGGAGGCCGCGTTACCGGCGTCGAGACGACGCGCGGCACAATCGAATGCGGCCAGGTCCTGCAGGCGGTTGCCGGGGCGTCCTCGCTGGTCGCCGGCATGGCCGGGCTGAAACTCCCGATCAAGACGATCCCGTTGCAAGCCTGCGTGTCGGTCCCGCTGAAGCCCTTTCTCGATCCGATCATCGTGTCCGGCAGCCTGCATGTCTACATCTGGCAGACATCGCGGGGCGAGTTGGTGATGGGCGGTGCGACGGATCCCTATCCGCTGTATTCCACCCGATCGACGCTCGACTTCAAGGAAGGGCTGATGGCGCATATCCTCGAACTGTTCCCTTTCCTCTCCGAGGTCCGGCTGAACCGCCAATGGGCCGGCATGGCCGACATGACACCGGATTTCTCGCCCGTGATGGGCATGACGCCGATCGGCGGCTACTACATCGACTCCGGCTGGGGCACCTGGGGATTCAAGGCGACGCCGGTTGCGGGTTTCCGCATGGCGGAATGTATCTCCACCAATCGCCAGCCGGACCTGCTCCACCCCTTCCGCATCGGCCGTTTCGAGAGTTTCGGCCAAGTCGGCGAAAAGGGCGCGGCCTCAGTCGGGCATTGAGGATCGGTTGCAATGAAGATCATGCATTGCCCCTTGAACGGCCCGCGCAACATCCAGGAATTCGTGTATGGCGGCGAAGTCCGGGACATGCCCGCCGACGACGCATCGGACACCGCGTGGGCGGACTATGTCTTCCTCGAAAACAACGCCGCCACGGTGGTACGGGAATGGTGGATGCACGCCGCCAGCGGCTTCTGGTTCATCGCCGAACGGGATACCAGAACTGACGAGATCCTGCGGACCTACGCGCCCGACGACGCGGCGCGGACTGACGCCAAGACGGGGGACGCATGACAAACCGTCTGGCACCCCCTTACGGCCTGCTGCTCGACCGCAACCGGTCGATCCGGTTCAGTTTCGAGGGCCAGCGGTTCGAGGGCTATGCCGGCGACACCATCGCCAGCGCGCTGGCGGCGAACGACATGTGGCTCTTGTCCCGTTCGTTCAAATACCATCGGCCGCGCGGCATTCTCAGCATGGCGGGCGACGACTCCAACACGCTGGTGCAGCTTCCCGACGAGCCCAATGTGCTGGCCGACCGGTACAAGATTCATGACGGTCTTGCGGTGACGGGCCAGCATTATACCGGCAGCCTGCGAAGCGATACTGGGCAACGGATCGAGCGTTTCGCAAAATTCCTACCGGTCGGGTTCTACTATCGCGCCTTCCACAAACCTCGGGGCGTTTGGGATTTCTGGGAGAAGCGCATTCGCGCCCGGGCCGGCCTCGGCGTCGTCAACGAAACCGTTCGCGA